>CAIPID010000180.1 GCA_903865015.1 uncultured beta proteobacterium
CGAACCGCCCGGTGCGGACCCGCATGCCGGGTGGTGTGGCAGGGGCGCAATCAATTATGATTGCCCCCTATGCCGATTGGCTTTTTCTTACTGTTATAAACGTCGTATTTTGTCTGACAAAATATTTTAGTTCATTTGTAAATTAAATTCGGGTTAATACTAATGATTTAATAGGTCTGAGACCTTGACGCAAGCTCCGTATGGCACGAATATCTGCAGACGCAGGATAAAAAATAACATTCGGAGACAACCATGAAGTTTTGTAATGCAAAACTATTTTGGAAGCTGATGCTTGCTTCAGGTTTAGCGGCTGGTTCTTTTGCCGTTCATGCCCAACCGATTAAGGTCGGTTGGCTTTCATCCCTTACCGGACCGTTGTCCGCTTCAGCGATTGCAGAAAACCAGGGGGTTGAGCTCGCAGTTGAGGAAATCAATGCTGCAGGCGGTATTCTTGGGCGCAAAATTGAATTGCTGACACGTGATACGGCAGGTGATCCAACCAAAGCGGTGAACTTTGCTCAACAATTGGCTTTCAGTGACAAGGTTAACTTTGTCATCGGCCCGGTTAATTCAGGCGAAGGCCTGGCAACAACGCCTATGCTCGCCCGCGCGGGTGTGCCCAATATTATTATCGGTGCCATTGATGAGCTGACAGATGCGAAAAAATATCCCCGCGCATTTCGTATGATCAATACCAATATGCAGTGGATTTCGACAGCGAATAAATATGCAATCGAGACACTGAAAAAGCAGAAAATCGCCGTGATTGCCGATACGTCTGGTTATGGCACGGCGAGCGCGAAGTCTGCGATCGCCTTGCTTGAAAAAGCTGGCATCAAGCCTGTCTATTCTGTGCTGATCGATGCCAATAAGACGGACGTCATGGATGAGATGACTAAAGCACGAAACGCTGGTGCGGACGTCGTGATGCCGTGGACTGCTGCAGCGGGTTTGCTCGGCCGCTTGATTAATGCCCGTGGCGAAATGGGTTGGGACGTACCCATCGTTGGTCACCCGGCATTGATGGCCGCTCAGATTCGCAAGCTGCTTAATAAGCCTGAGTACTGGGACAAAACTTATGCGGCGGGCTATACCAGCACGACCTATCTGCCAGACGGAAAGCTGCCAGCTCCCACACAAGTGTTGGTCGACAAGATCCGTCCGCGAATCGGTGGGGGTGAAATTGATATCACTTTCTGGTGGGTCGCCCTGGGCTATGACACGGTGAAAATGATCGAACATGCCGTCAAAAAAGCCGGCTCAACAGATCCGGCCGCGATCCAGAAAGCAATGGAGGAAACAACTAACTACCCTGGCGTGTATGCGACCTACAGCTATAGCGCTACGCAGAGAGATGGATTTCCTGACAGCGGTATGGTGATGAATACTGCCAATACGTTCAAGGATGGCAGCTTCAAGCTTGCTCCAAACTAACTTGCTTGACAGATGAGGAGCATTAAATGCTGACAGTCCTTGTGACAGGTCTGGCCATTGGCATGGTGTATGGTGCCGTGGCGCTTGTCTATAACGTTATGTTTTCGACCTCCAAGGTACTGTCGGTGACGACCGGACACATCTCCATGCTTGGAGGTGTGTTTGGTGCCTGGTTCATTATCAATATGCAATTGCCCTGGTATGTCGGCCTGGTAGGGGCGATCGTCGTTGGTGCGGCTTTTGGCTGGTTGACAGATGTGCTCGCGATACGTCGGGTACTTGCGCGTAGTGATGAGCATCTGTGGTTGCTCAGTACACTCGCGGTGGCCACGATGGTGCAGCAGGGCGTTGGACTGTGGTGGGGCACGGAGCCCACACCATTTCCCAGACTGATTGATCAGGCATTTGGGGCGGGGATGGCGGATCAAAAGTTTTGGCTGCCAATTATTCTCGCAGTGCTGATGGCAATCGGTCTTGAATTGTTTTATCGCCGCACGCTATATGGAAAATTATTTTTAGCGATGTCGGAGGATGCATTTGCCGCGCGCGCGCGGGGTGTTTCGACCGATCGTATCCGCGCAATGTCCTACGTGTTGTCTGGTGCCTTGGGTGGCTTGGCTGGTTTTGCCGCAGGGCAATTAACCTTTGCATATTTTGCTTTGGGTTTGACACTGACGCTCAATGGTTTTATCGCATTGGCTGTCGGCGGCTTAGGCAGCAATATCGGTGCCTTGGTCGGGGGCGCTCTGCTCGGCTTGCTCAATGCTTATGCGACCTATTGGTTTGGCGGCGAATATCAACAAACGATTTCAGTAGGTTTGTTAATGATTGTTTTGCTCCTTAAGCCCGAAGGATTGTTTGGTTCCAAACGTGTGCGTCCTGTCTGAAACGAAGCGAAAAAAAATGAATACATCATCAAATCGCACACGCTCGCTGGCACTTGTACTCGGTATCTGTGCCGCCGCGACACTGCCGCTATGGGCAGGTGATCAGTATCAACTTCACCTGGCAGCGCTCATCGCTGTCTATTGGATATTGATTTCAGGACTCAATATTGTTGTTGGTTTTACGGGGCAGTTATCGATCGGCCATGTCGGTTTGTTGTCGATTGGCGCATACGGCTTTTGTATCCTGGCCGGAAAAATGGAGATAAATCCATATCTGGCACTGGTCATTTCAGGTGGCTTGGGCGGCGTCTGTGGCCTCGCGCTTGGTTTGCCCTCCTTGCGTTTGCCTGGGTTTTATTTCGCCATGGCGACAATGGCATTCGCTTTGATCGTCAACGAAATCATTTTGGCGCAAGTCGATCTGACAGGGGGTGGAATTGGCTTGGTCGGTCCATTATTCACAGAACCATTTGCCACACCCTCCGGGTTTTATTATTTGGCTGCGATGATTGCTGGCTTTGCCACATGGATGACCTGGAACATCGCCAGAAGCATGTGGGGCAAAGGCCTGATTGCGATCCGCGATAATCCGGTGACCGCACAGGCAGTAGGCGTGCCGGTATTCAGAGCCAAACTGGTTGCCTTTGTTTTCAGCGGCGTATTGGCCGGTGTCTCGGGTGGTTTATTCGCGTCTCTGCAGAGTTACATCACACCCGATACCTTTGTATTTGATCTGAGCATGTTTTTCTTTGTCTGCATCATTATTGGTGGACGTGGAAGCATCATCGGTCCTTTTCTGGGTACGGTCGTACTCACCGCCTTGCCTGAAATGGTGGCGTCGCTCGCCAAGCTGGGGAATTTTTTCTACGGGTTACTCCTGCTGGTGGTCGTGCTGGTCATACCCGAAGGGATCGGACGGATGATTCAGCTGATTTACGAACGCATCAGGCCCCGTGAGATCGTATCGTTGCCGATTCAGCCCGAGCCAGAAAGACTACTCAAAGCGTTGACCGACGACAGGCAAGATCGTGCACCGATCGAGGTTCAACACATCAGTAAAAATTTTGGTGGAGTCGCCGCGGTCGATGATGTGACGCTTACGCTCACACCTGGTGAGGTCCATGGACTGATTGGTCCAAATGGCAGTGGTAAGACAACCATGTTGAATTTGCTGTCTGGGTATTACGAGCCCTCGTCGGGAGATATGCTTTACCGTGGCGAAGATTTCGGCAAGACAACTGTGCAGCAGCGCGCGCGTATGGGGATTGCGCGGACCTTCCAAAAACCTCGCCTTTTGCCTGAGCTCACTGTTCTCGAGAATGCAATGGTTGGCGCCTGGTCCGAATCGACCTCCGGGTTTTTAGCTTCTGCCCTAGCGCTCCCACACGTACGTGCGGACGACCTCGTCCTGCGCGCGCGCGCAGCCGAGTTGCTGCACGGCGTGGGTTTAGGCGACGTGATGCACCGACGTGCAAACTTGCTCGATCACGCCCAGCAACGGTTTCTGGAAATCGCACGGGGTCTTGCGCTCAGGCCGCGTTTTATTTTGCTTGATGAGCCTGCAGGTGGTTTAACCACTGTTGAAATCGAGCATCTAGGCTCCGTGATTCGCGCGATTAGCAAGTCGGGAATTGGCGTGTTGCTGGTTGAACACCATACGGATTTTGTATTTCGCGTGTGCGATAAAGTGACCGCCTTGAATGTGGGACGCATGATTAAACATGGCACTTCTGAACAAGTTCGACATGATCCGGAAGTCATCCGCGTCTATCTCGGAGCGTAAATAATGAATAACCATTCTTCCCGCCCCGATGAGGTCCTGCTGAGCGTGCGTGATTTACATGTCGCGTATGGCAAGGCAGAGGTTGTGCACGGGTTATCGATGGACGTCCGTGCTGGAGAGTTTGTCGTAGTACTCGGTCGTAATGGTGCAGGTAAAAGCACTGTGATGCACGCGATCTCGGGCCTTGTACCCAAGCGCAGTGGTACGGTGAGCTTTGCTGGACAAGACCTCACGCATGCCACGTCAAGACAGATTGTGCAGTCTGGAATTATTCAGGTACTGGAAGGCCATCGCGTCTTTCAGACACTGTCTGTTGAAGATAACCTGATGATTGGCACCTATGCAAAGTCACCGCACGGTGATCGCAGCAAACTGGCGGCGATTTATGAATTATTTCCCGAACTCGCCGAGCGTAAGCAGCAGATGGCATCGCGACTGTCGGGAGGGCAACAACAGATTTTGGCCGTCGCACAAGGCGTGATTGGAGAGCCTAAGCTGTTGATTTTGGACGAGCCCTCGGCAGGCCTCGCACCGATGGTGGTTGATCGTATTTTGACAGTTGCCACGGAATTGTGCGCGAAAGGCCTGGCGATTTTGCTGGTTGAGCAACTTGTAGAAAAAGCACTGAAGCATGCACATTTTGCATTTCTGATGGAAACCGGTCGTGTTGCTGCTGCGGCATCTTCGACTGAGATCGGTCAGGGTGATTTATTACATAGAGTATTTCTTGGCGGTGGTGAACCGTTATCTGAATCGGAGAAAAGAGTATGAGTGGATCAAAAAGATGGGTCAATCGTCCAGAGGGTTCTAACTGGGGTGATTTTGGTGAAGACGACCAGCGTGGCCGTATCAACCTTCTGACACCAGAGAAAATCAAGCAAGGGATCGCAGAGGTCAAAGAAGGCATCCCCTTTTGTTTAAGCCTGCCGCTGGATTATCCAGGTGGTAATTTGCTCAACCCGCGTCGTCATCCACCTGTAATTCGTCCGACCCTGCGCAATGGTCGTCCGAACATGAATTACAAATTGTTTAGCGATAATAAAGATCACAGCGATGTGGTGAGTGATGACCTGGTGGTGATGCATTTGCAGTATTCAACACAGTGGGACAGTCTGGCACACGTGGGCTCAATGTTTGATGCGAATGGCGACGGTATTCCTGAGGCGGTCTATTACAACGGTTACCGCGCGGGCCAAGACATTCTCGGACCTGAAGAAGGTAAAGATGCAGGCGTGCCAGAGCCAGGTGATCAGAAAACAACCTCCTACGCAACCGCGCTGGGCATCCAGAATATGGCGGAGTCCTGCGTGCAGGGTCGTGGTGTCATGATCGATTTCCACGCGCATTTCGGTAATAAAAAAGTGATCGTCGATTACGACATTCTGATGCGCGTGCTCGAAGAGGACAAGGTTGAGATTGAAAAGGGCGATATGGTTGGTCTACATACCGGTTTTGCCCAGATGTTGCTGGATATGAAGAAAAAGCCTGATCTCAGCATTTTGGATAACAGTTGCGCTGCCTTAGATGGTCGTGACTCAAAACTGTTGAACTGGATCTCGGATAGTGGCTTAGTGGTTTTGATGGCCGATAACTATGCGGTCGAAGCGCATCCTGCCAAAAACCATATTGGTTGTTGCGCAACGCTCCCGCTGCATGAGCATTGCCTGTTTAAAAATGGTATTCATTTGGGTGAAATGTTTTACCTTACACCATTGGCACAGTGGTTACGCAAGAATGGACGCAATCGATTCCTGTTGACCGCGCCTCCGTTGCGTCTGCCCGGCGCGGTGGGTTCTCCGTCGACGGCTGTCGCAACGGTGTAAACAATGCGACAGGTTTCTGACAGCAGTGCTGCGCAGAAAGTCTGTCGCATCCTCAAGATCCTCTCAACGCCTGTGCCGTTGCGCCTGACCGATATTGCCAGCGGCTCGGGTGTCAACAAAGCGACAGCGTTGCGGTTGCTCGAGGAGATGATGGAAGAAGGATTCGTCCATCGCGATCAGGCGACTAAACGATATTTTCTGGGCGAGGAGGCAGTTACGCTTGGTCTCGCTACGCAGGGTCGTGATCATATTCGTGATCGTGCGCGGCCGGCATTGCTACGCCTGGCTGATATGTGTGGTGATACGGTGTTGCTGTCCACGCGCAGTGGTTGCGAGGCGGTTTGCATTGATCGTGAGTTTGGGAGCTTTCCTATCCGCGCGAATTACCTTGATCTTGGTATGCGCAGACCACTCGGCGTCGGTGCCGGCAGTATGGCCCTGTTGGCCTGGTTGCCGGATGAGGAGATTGATGCGGTGTTGCAACTGAATCAAGCTGTCAATGCGCAGAAATATCCTTTGATGACAATCCCTTTGATCAAGGAGGAGGTGGCACGTTCCCGCGAACGTGGCTACTCCATGTTGCTCGAAGTTGTCGTCGCGCAAATGGGTGGTGTAGGTGTGCCGATTTTTGGTCGTGATGGCCGACCCTACGCTGCATTAAGTGTGGCTGCATTAAAAGATCGTATTTCAGATCGAAAAGAGTTTCTTGTCTCTGAGTTGAAAAAAGTGGCGCTCGAGCTGGCTAGTTACGCAGCCCCGAATCTGCTGCCCCCGAGTCCGGCGAACGACATACAAGACAATTAAAAATCAAGAATGATGGGGAATATATGAAAGACATGATCAGAGTAGGTTCTGGTTCCGCATGGTGGGGTGATCGCGTAGAGCCAGCCGCATTGAATGCTGAAAAAGGTGATTTGGATTACCTGTGTTTCGAGACCATGGCCGAGGCGACAGTCTCTGCCGCGCAGGTACGGGCTCGACGCGACCCAAGCTTTCCTGGTTATGACACGTATCTGGATGACCGCATGAAAGCTGTGCTGCCGCATTGCATGAAGCGCGGTACCAAAATAATTAGTAATCAGGGGTGGATTAATCCTGATGCCGCGGCAAAGCGAGTCGTACAGTTGCTCCAGGAAATAGGCTATACGGGCGTTAAGGTCGCCTCGGTCAATGGCAGCCTGATTACAGAACACGTGCTGGAGTTAACAGACACAATTCTCGAAAACGGGCAGCCGACTTCAACCTTATCCTCGACACTGATTTCTGCCGAAGTCTATCAGGGGGCGGAGCCGATTGTCGATGCTCTCAAGGCTGGCGCCCAGATCGTGATTACCGGGCGCGTTGCTGATCCGTCAATTTTCATGGCGCCGATGATGTATGAGTTTGAATGGGATCCTCTTGATCACGTCAAACTGGGTCAGGGTAATGGGCTTGGGCATTTGCTTGAATGTGGTGCGCAGGTCACGGGTGGATACTTTGCGGATCCTGGATTCAAGGACGTACCTGATCCATGGAATTTTGGATTCCCTATCGCTGAGGTGAGCCGCGACGGTAGTGCTGTGCTTACAAAAGTTGCCGGGACGGGTGGGCAAATAACATTGCAGACCGTCAAAGAACAAATGCTTTACGAAGTCCATGACCCTGCGAACTACCTGACCCCGGATGTGGTGGTCGATTTCACTACGGCACAGATCGAGCAGGTTGGTCCGGACCGCGTCAAGGTCAGTCACATCGGTGGCAAGCCGCGGACACCGACTTTGAAAGTTTCGATTGGATGCACAGAAGGCTTTATTGGCGAGGATATGTTCTTTTATGCAGGCCCAGGTGCGTTGAGACGTGCTCAAATCGCTAAAAAAGTATTGGAAGAGCGCTTTAAGATCGTTAATCTGCAAGCCGAGGATATGCGTATTGATTACCTTGGATTGAATGCGATTCATGGCGATGCAACACCAGCAGATGCGCCAGAGCCTTACGAAATCGCAGTGCGTGTTGCCGCACGCACAAAGACACGCGAAGAAGCCGCCAAAGTCGGTCGTGAAATCGATGGGATGGCCGTCTCCGGTATCGCCCACACAGGTAAGCGGGTACCACATCAGGACCGTACACGCGAAGTTATTGGTGTTTGGTCATCTCTCGTGCCACGCGAACGCGTGACGCCTTCAATCAATTATTTTGTGAGCTGAAAAATGAAAGTGAAGCTTCAGCATGTTGCACATGCGCGCTCGGGTGATAAGGGCGATACGTCAAACATCGCAGTCTTTGCCTACACGCCTGAGTTGTACGTCCTGCTTAAGGATCAACTGACCGCGGAGCGTTTTAAAGCCTTTTATGCCGGAGCCATTAAGGGGCCGGTCACACGTTACGAAGTTGACAATCTCGATGCGATGAACTTTGTCGCGCAGGGCGCACTAGGTGGTGGCGTGTCTCGTAGCCTGTGTCTCGATAATTACGGCAAGGCTCTGTCAGCCGCTGTGCTGGGTTTTGAAATTGAGGTCCCGGAATCATTACGAAGCCATTTGCGTGGTCAGCATCTGTTGTGAGCGTGGTTCACGGAGAGGGAGCGATAAATGAAAAAGCACACCATCTTAATTGCGGGCGCAAGCGGTGTAGTGGGAGCGGCTGCGCTCGAACATTTTTCTCACCTGCCTGACTGGGATGTCATTGCACTGTCACGCCGTCCTGTTGCCTTACCTGATGGTGCAAAGCACATCAGTGTTGATTTGACGGATGTGGCGGCATGTCATCGCGCCGCACTTGAGCTTACGCATGTTACGCATATTATGTTCGCGGCTTTATTTGAATTGCCGGAGCTTGTTGCAGGCTGGCGCGATCCCAGGCAAATGGCCGTAAACGAGGCCATGCTTAAAAATTTACTGGATGCAATGGAGCCGCAAGCCCGTGGATTGCGCCACCTCACTATTATGCAAGGCACAAAGGCGTATGGGGGACATGTTGAGCCCGCTAAAGTGCCTGCCAAAGAGCGCTGGCCACGTCATCAGCATGAAAATTTTTACTGGTTGCAAGAAGATTTGGTCAGAACGCGCCAAAAAAATGCGGCCTGGACGTTTTCCATCCTTCGTCCACAAATCGTTTTCGGCTATGCAGTCTCGAGTCCGATGAATATCATTGGCGCGATTGGAGCCTATGCCGCCATCATGCGTGAGCAGGGCTTGCCGTTGCATTTCCCTGGTGGTGGTCGCTATATCAATGGCGCAAGTGACAGCCGTATGATCGCGCAAGCTGCAGAATTCACGGCAACGCATGAAATCGCTGCCAATGAAACCTATAACGTGGTGAATGGCGACTCGCTGGTTTGGCACGATATCTGGGGCTCTATTGCAGATCGGTTCGGCATGCAGGTCGGCCAGCATGTGCCTCTTTGCATGACAGAGACGATGCCTGCTCAAGAAGCCCTGTGGTCCCAGATCGTCAAAAAATATGATTTGAAATCACTCACTCTTGCCCAGCTCATTTCGAGCTCGTGGGAGTTTACAGATCGCGCACTGGGCTACGGCAGTGAAAATCTTGCGGACTCTGTGTTGAGTCCAATTAAATTGCGACAACATGGTTTTGCCAATTGTTACGACACTGAGGACTCTTTGCATGACTGGTTAGCGTTAATGCAAAAGAACCGTTTAATCCCGCACTGAGTGAGATGCATACTATGTCGGTTTTACATAAATTAAGCAGAACCCTGCCATTGTTGACGATGACAGCCGTAGCCTGCCTGATGAGCGCATCATCTGTTGTGGCACAACAGGTTTTCGCAGATCGGCCTATACGGATCGTCGTGCCATATCCTGCAGGCGGGACGACTGATTTGCTGGCTCGTGCTGTCGCGCCCAGACTCGGTGAGCGACTCGGTCGAACCGTCATGGTTGAAAACAAGCCTGGCGCGGGTGGTGTGATTGGTTCGCAACTTGTTGCGAAATCTCCGCCTGATGGCCATACCCTTATTTTTGCAAGCATCGCGAGTCACGGCATTATCCCTGCGTTACAGACTCCCACGCCTTACGATCCAGTCAAGGATTTCGCACCAATCACCCTCGTTGCGAGTACGCCGAACGTATTGCTCGCGAACGTGGATTTACCCGCCAAGGATATCAAAGAGCTGATCGCCTTAGCCAAAGCAAAACCAGGAACAATCAATTTTGGTTCGACGAGCCATGGTGGCTCACCCCATATGAGTGGTGAGTTATTTAAAACCCTGGCAGATATTGATATTGTTCACGTGCCCTATAAGGGCGGCTCTCCCATGCTGATTGATCTGATGGGCGGACAGGTCGCAATCGGTATTGATAATTTGCCTTCGTCCATGACATACATCCGTGCTGGTAAAGTGAAAGCATTAGCGGTCACGACCACTAAACGCTGGCCGGGAGCACCTGACATTCCAACCATGATCGAAGCGGGTGTCGCCGGTTATGACGTGTCTGCCTGGTTTGGCTTGCTTGCTCCTGCAGGCACGCCTAAGCCCGTGATCGATGCACTGAGTACGAATCTGATGGCGATATTGCGCACGCCTGAGCTCACCAAGCAATTTTTTGAACTGGGTGCCGAACCCGTTGGCGACACACCCGCTGAATTCACTAAATTTATTCAGGAAGAAGGCGTGAAGTGGACAAAGGTTGCGCGCACTAACAATATCAAACTTGAGTAGTTTCATGAATCACGCATACATAACAGGTGTTGGCAATACGGCCTTCGGTCGTTTAGAAGGTCTCAGCACACTTGATCTGATGGCGCGGGCAGCAAAGCGCGCCCTTGACGATGCGCAGCTCAAACGCTCGGATATAGATGGTGTGTTGTGTGGCTACTCCACCACAATGCCTCATCTGATGATATCGACCCTGTTTTGCGAGCGATTTTCTCTTCGTCCAAATTATGCGCATGGCCTGCAGCTCGGTGGCGCCACGGGCGCTGCGATGCTGATGCTTGCGCGCGAGCTTGTGGTGTCTGGTCGCTGTAAAAATGTGCTTGTCGTAGCGGGTGAAAACAGGTTGAGCGGTCAGACGCGAGACAGCTCGATTCAAACGCTGGCACAAGTAGGCCATGCTGATTTCGAAGTGCCTAATGGCGCGTCTGTGCCGGCCTACTACGGATTGATGGCTTCGCGCTATATGCACGAGGCGGGTGTCACGAATGCAGATCTGGCGGAGTTCGCTGTATTAATGCGCAATAACGCGATGCGCCATCCGGATGCGCATCTGACTACACCCATTACGATTCACGATGTACTCTCCTCCAAACCGATCGCAGAGCCGCTGCACTTGATGGACTGTTGTCCGATTTCAGACGGTGCCATGGCGCTCATTGTTTCTGCTGACGCGCGCGGCGTCATTAAGGTAAGGATGACTGGAGCAGGTCAGGCGCATTTGCATCAGCATCTGACTGCAATGCGCGATGTGATGGATTGTGGCGCCGCGCGCGCCGCAAATATCGCGTTTAAAGAAGCCGGGCTGACTGTTCATGATATCGACTATCTGGGTATCTATGACTCATTCACCATAACCCTCCTTATGTTGCTTGAGGAGATTGGTTTTGCAGCGAGAGGCCAAGCTGCACAACGCTTGCGCAATGGTGATTTTGGTCAGCATGGCGTCTTACCTTTAAATACGCACGGTGGCTTGTTGTCGTTTGGGCATTGCGGTGTCGCAGGTGGTATGGCGCACAGTGTCGAAGCCTACCGGCAATTCCAGGGACAGGCGGATGTGCGACAGGTTCGCACGCCTACCCACGCATTTATTCACGCAGATGGCGGCGTGATGTCCTCGCATGTCAGTCTGATTTTGTCGCGGGAGGCTTGAGTCATGACAACCGAACAAACCCATGTATCCCTCGCGCAAGCTTACATAGATGGTCTGGCAAATAGTGAAATTCGCTTTCAGCACTGCACCGCGTGTGGACATGCGCAGACCTTTTCCCATGATGCCTGTCAGCACTGTGGTGCCGAAAGTCTTGTCTGGAAAACGTCTTCAGGTCGAGGACGTATTTACGCGGCAACTATTGTTGCGCGCGCGCCTTCAGATGCCTTTCGTCCGTTAGCTCCTTACACGCTGGTTGTCGTAGAGATGGATGAGGGCGCGAGGATCATGGGCCATGCGATGCCTGGCGTGCGCATCGATGATCACGTTGTCGCAAGTTTTTTTGTACATCAAGGCCAGACCTTGATACGTTTTGAAAAATAGTGGAATCCTCATGTCTGACCTGCTCGAATCTGCGTTAAATCCTCGAACCGTTGCCATCATTGGTGCTTCTGAGAATATCCATAAAATTGGTGGACGTCCGATTTACTATATGCAACGTGGCGGCTTTACTGGGACGATTTATCCAATCAATCCTTCAAGACAAGAAGTGCAGGGCCTCAAAAGTTATCCGACACTGGCCTCCTTACCTGAAGTGCCTGAATTGGTATTGATTGTGGTGGCAGGTGAGAAAGCAGTCGAGGCTGTTGAGGAATGCGCCGCAACCGGCGTGAAATCTGTCGTGGTCATTGCCTCGGGTTTTGGTGAGGTCGATGAGGCAGGACGCGCGGTGCAACAACGTATGACCGATGCCGCGCGGGCAACGGGGATGAGGATCTATGGTCCGAATACGCACGGGCTTGCAAACTTTGGTACGGGCGCTATTGCTGGATTTTCGACTATGTTTATCGAGTGCCCACCTCAGGATGGGCCTGTCGCCGTGCTGAGCCAGAGTGGTGGGATGAGTGCGATGGTTTACGGACTATTGCGCCAGAAAGGGATTGGTGTGCGTCACGTGCATGCGACGGGTAACGAAGCCGACGTGACGGTGTCCGAAATGGCCTGGGCTATCGCGCACGATCCTGAAATTAAACTCCTGCTGCTCTATCTTGAAAATATTGCTAATCCCGAGATGCTGGCGCGCGCGGCTGAGTTCGCACGCAGTCGCGATCTGCCGATTGTTGCCGTTAAAGCGGGGCGGTCTGCAAGTGGTCAGCAGGCTGCATCCACGCATACAGGCTCGATGGCGAACGAGGATCGCGTGGTGGATGCTTTTTTCAAAAAGCACGGAATCATGCGGGTGCGTGATCCACACGCACAGGCTCTGGCAGCTGAGGCTTATTTGAAAGGCTGGCGTCCGGCTGGCAATAAACTAGTCGTGATCAGTAACTCGGGCGCGAGTTGTGTGATGGGCGCGGATGCCGCCGAGGACAATGGTCTTGAGATGGCTAAACTCAGTAGCTTGACACAACTAGCCGTCGCAAAGTCTTTGCCAGGATTTGCCACGACGACAAATCCCATCGACATTACCGCTGCACTGTTATCGAATAGCGGCTTGTTCAGCGAAGTCTTGCCAGCGGTTGCGCAAGATCCTGCTGCGGATATGTTTTTTATCAATATTCCTGTGGCAGGCGCGGGTTACGATGTGCAGGCTTTTGCCCGCGATACGGCCGCGTTCGAAGCGTTGACGGGTAAACCCGTCGCGGTAGCTGCATGGCAACAAAATGTAGCGGAACCATTTCGCCAGGCAGGTGTCGCAACCTTTGAAAACGAAGGTGATGCAGTCGGCGTACTCGGTCAGCTCGCCAAACATACCGCGATGCTGCGCCAGAACCTCGTCCATTGGCCTGAATTGACTGATGTCAAAATTCCTGTGGGCGATGATCAATATTGTGATGAAGCGCAATCGCTTGCATTGTTGACCGCCCACGGTGTGCCTATTGTCGAACATGTTTTATGCACGAGCGCAGATCAGGTTCGCGCTGCGTTTGCAGCGTTGGGTGGAAATGTTGCACTCAAAGGGTGCGCAGTCGAGGTGCCACATAAAACAGAACATGGACTGGTGGCTTTGGGAATTAAAAATGTCGAAGATGCTGTTCGAATTTTTGAATCGCATATGACAAAACTCAATACGCTTGGCGTCAAACATGCCGCAGTGATCGTCGCCGAGATGAGTCGTGGCAAACACGAGCTGATGATAGGTGCGCGTGTTGACCCTGTGTTTGGTCCTGTAGTGTTAGTCGGTGCAGGTGGTAAATATGTTGAGGCCATGCAGGATTACGCAGTGATCTTGCCTCCTTTCAGTGCCGAGCAGGTTGAGGCAGCCCTGAGAGGACTGCGTCTGGCTCCCCTGCTCGATGGTGTGCGGGGTGATGCGCCGATGGATATTCCTGCAATTTGCAATATTGCTGTATCAGTCGGGAAAATTGTGATGGCAGCTGGGTCGAACTTTGTTTCGCTGGATCTGAATCCGGTGATGGTTGGTTCAGTCGGCGAGGGCGCACGGGTTGTGGATGCCTTATTAGAAAGGGTGTAGGGTAAACCCTTGTGTTTCTAGCTGGTCAATATTCAGGATTGACGCTTGACCTCCCCTACGGCAATATCCGTACATTACGGAATTTTCTTAGGGAGTTACCCAATGCGTCGTACCTTGATCGCAGCTGCCGTGTCCGCTGCAATGTTGTTTCCCGTTCTTGGCGTTGCCAAAACCTTTAAATGGGCCAGTCAGGGCGATATCCTGACGCTTGATCCCCATTCGCAGAACGAAGGTCTGAACATTGCGGCTAACCTCTGGGTCTATGACCCCTTAGTGCGTTACAACGAAAAATTCGAAGTCTCTCCTGCACTTGCAACGTCCTGGGAACAGATCAATCCCTCTCTGTGGCGTTTCAAGCTGCGTGAAGGTGTGAAATTCCATGACGGCACACCTTTTACCGCTGATGACGTCGTCTTTTCCATCAAGCGCGCGATGGCACCGTCCTCACAATTTAAGTCTTACACCGCGGGCATCAAGGACGTCAAAGCGATTGATCCCTTGACTGTAGAAATTGCCACCGATGGACCTAACCCTGTATTGCTGCGTCAGTTACCTGTATTAGGCATGATGAGCAAAGCCTGGTCTGAGAAAAACGGCACCACTTCACCGCAGGACTTCAACAAAAAAGAGGAAAGCTACTCGGCGCGTAATGCGATGGGTACCGGTCCTTACAAATTGAAATCCCGTGAAGTCGATATCAAAACTGTGTACGAAGAAAATGCCGACTGGTGGGGTAAGCCGACTAAAACCGGCAACGTGACAGAAATCATCTACACCCCGATCAAGCAAAATGCGACCCGTACCGCAGCGTTGTTGTCTGGTGAGGTAGATTTCGTGCTGGATCCAGCAGCCCAGGATCTGGATCGCTTGCGTCAGCAGGTCAAAGTGATCGATGGTAATGAATACCGTACGATTTACCTTGGCCTGGATGTAAAAAGCCCCGAGCTGAAATACAGCAATATCAAAGGTAAAAACCCACTGGCGGATATCCGTGTGCGCGAAGCGCTCTATCGTGCCATTGATATCGAAGCCATCAAAAAGTCTGTCATGCGTGGCTTATCTTTGCCAACCGGTACGATGATCGCCCCGCAGGTGAATGGCTACACTAAAGAGTTAGGCCAGCGCGTTCCATACGATGTGGAGAAAGCAAAAGCATTGCTCAAGGAAGCTGGCTACGACAACAACTTCGAAGTCACGCTAGATTGCCCGAACAACCGCTACATTAACGACGAAGCCATTTGCCAGGCGATTGTTTCCATGTGGGCTAAAGTGGGTGTCAAGGCAAAACTTAATGCCATGCCACGTGCGACGTTTTTCCCTAAGGTTGGCAACAACGACACCAGCATTTACTTGTTTGGCTGGGGCGTTCCTACTTACGATGCCTATTACTCACTGGAAGCATTGATTCATAGCAAAGGCGAAGGCGCCAACGGTTCGTTTAACTATGGCAATTACTCCAACCCGCAGGTTGATAAGCTGATTGACACCATCAAGACCGAAACCGATGATGCCAAGCGTACCGCCATGATCCACGAAGCTCTCGCAATGTTCGCGAAGGATTTTGGCGCGATTCCTTTGCATGACCAGATTATTCCCTGGGCCATGAAAAAGAATGTGACCGCCCTGCACCGTGCGGATAACCGTCCGGTGGTTGAGTGGATCACGATCGATTAATTTTTTGATCGATCCGTTATCACAGCGGCGTCGCATAGGCGCCGTTGTGTTTTTGTGAGATGACATGCTTGTATTTATTTTGCGCCGCTTGATTCAGGCGGTTGGTGTGATGTTGGCAGTTGCCTTGCTGGCTTTTGTTCTATTCCAGTTTGTCGGGGATCCTGTCACCATCATGCTGGGGCAGGATGCCACCCCCGCAGAACGGGACTTGTTGCGCACACAATTAGGCTTAAACGAACCTGTGGTCGTACAGTTCTATCATTTCGTTGTAAATGCCGTGCAGGGCGATTTCGGACTTTCCTTAAGGCAAGGTCAAAAGGTTTCTGTGCTCATACGCGAAAAACTTCCCGCAACGCTGGAGTTGTCGGTAGCCGCCGCAGTCATCGCACTTGTCGTAGGTTTGCCTCTGGGGGTCTACACCGCACTCAGGCGCAACGGACGATTATCACAAGCGCTATTGGCATTTTCCTTGCTCGGCGTGTCGTTGCCGACATTCCTGATTGGTATTTTGTTGATCCTGGTGTTCTCTGTCTCGCTCGGTTGGTTACCAAGCTACGGCCGAGGCGACACAATCCGGATAGGCTGGTGGTCGACAGGCCTGCTGACGGCAAGTGGGTGGCAACATCTGATTCTTCCTGCCGTTACGTTGTCACTCTTTCAAGTGGCTTTAGTGCTCAGACTCGTGCGCTCCGAGATGTTGGAGGTTTTGCGTACCGACTACATCAAATTCGCGCGTGCGCGGGGCTTGAGCAAGCGTGCAATTCATTTTGGACATGCCCTCAAAAACACACTGGTGCCTGTGATCACGATTATGGGTTTGCAGCTAGGTGGCATCATCGCGTTTGCAATCGTGACTGAAACCGTTTTTCAATGGCCGGGTATGGGGTTGTTGTTCATCCAAGCGGTACAGTTCGCAGATATTCCCGTGATGGCCGCTTATCTTTGTCTAATCTCACTGATTTTTGTTCTGATCAATCTGAGCGTTGATTTGCTTTATTTCGCAGTCGATCCTCGTCTGCGTGTGGGTCTGGGTAAATCAGGAGGAGGGCACTGATGATGCGCGCACTCGCAAAATTCTGGGATGGCGATCTGGCCTGGTCGTGGCGCCATCATCCTGTCGCGATGGTCGCGACGTTTATCCTCCTTTCTATGCTGATCGCGTCATTTGGCGCAGCCTGGCTGGCGCCTTACAACCCCTTTGATCTGGCCAGCATTGAGTTGCTCGATGCACTCAAGCCACCGGTATGGGCCGCAGAGGGTACACGTCAGTATTTGCTTGGTACGGATAGTCAGGGACGTGATCTGCTCTCTGCGCTGATGTATGGCACACGCGTGTCTTTATTGATCGGACTGGCGGCAGTCGTCGGTGCGATGGCACTCGGCATCGTGCTGGGTCTGATTGCAGGCTACGCAGGGGGACGAATCGATGCGCTGATCATGCGTATCGCGGATGTGCAATTGTCCTTCCCCGCAATTTTGATTGCGTTGCTGATCGATGGTGTGGCGCGTGCGGTAGTACCCGGTGATATGCATGAGGTGATCGCTTTTCCCGTGCTGGTCGGTGCGATCGCGTTGGCTGGATGGCCCCAGTATGCACGTACCGTTCGCGGCTCAACACTGGTTGAAAAGAATCGCGAGTACGTTCAGGCTGCACGCGTGATTGGTATTTCTTCCCCAGTGATTATGTTCAGGCACGTGTTGCCCAATGTCCTGGGGCCTGTGCTGGTCCTGGCTACGGTCCATCTGGCGACCGCGATTATTACCGAGGCAACCTTGTCCTATCTTGGGGTGGGCGTACCCGCGACATCGCCATCGCTCGGCACACTCATCAGGATTGGTAATGACTTTTTATTTTCTGGCGAGTGGTGGGTCACGATCTTTCCCGGTGCGGCCCTGGTGCTGCTTGTGTTGTCCGTCAACCTGCTAGGTGATTGGTTGCGTGATGCGCTCAATCCTCGTTTGAATTGAGGTCACGTATGTTTCCTATTCTTGAATTACGTGATGTGAGTGTCGAGTTCCCGACACGACGTGGCACGCTTAAAGCACTGAACGAAGTTTCTTTTTCCATCTCGGCCGGGGAGGTTGTCGGTGTCGTGGGTGAGTCGGGTGCCGGTAAATCCCTGACAGGTGCGGCGATCATTGGTTTGCTTGAGCCGCCTGGTCGCATATCAAATGGCGAGGTATTGTTATCCGGTCGCCGTATCGATAATCTGTCCGATGATCAGATGCGTCATATTCGGGGCAGGGAAATCGGTGCAATTTTCCAGGACCCGTTGACCTCGCTTAATCCCCTTTATACCGTCGGTCATCAGCTAACCGAAACAATCGTGACGCATTTGCCGATGACGTGGACGCAGGCGCGTAACCGCGCAATTGAATTGCTCGAGTCAACGGGTATTCCTGCTGCGCGTGAGCGTATTGATCATTATCCTCACCAGTTTTCGGGCGGTATGCGACAACGCGTTGTAATCGCGCTCGCTTTGGCGGCAGAACCCAAACTCATTGTGGCTGACGAGCCCACGACGGCGCTCGATGTGTCGATCCAGGCGCAAATTATTGATCTGCTTAAAAAACTCTGCCGCGAGCAGGGCGCTGCCGTGATGCTGATTACGCATGATATGGGCGTGATCGCCGAGACAGCTGATCGCATGGTGGTGATGTATGCTGGCCGGGTAGTGGAGATCGGCAATGTGCGTGATGTGATTCATGCACCCAGCCATCCCTATACAGTAGGACTGATGGGGTCCATCCCTTCTGTTCATCAACACGTTGAACGTCTGGTCCAAATCGATGGCTCGATGCCGCGACTCAATGCTATCCCACCTGGTTGCGCCTTTAATCCACGTTGTCCAAAGGTCATGCCGGTATGCAAAGTCGACAGGCCGCAATTGCATCAGGTGGGCGCGACTCGTGCGGCATGCTGGTTGCAAAAAGAACAGGAGCACGTATGACTAAGGTCATGATGAACACTGCACAAGTGCGTCCCTTAGTCGAAGTCCGCGATGCGGCACGCTGGTTTGATGTGTCCGCGCCCAGGCTTGAACGCGTGCTGTCCCGCAAGCCCCGCACTATGCTGCGTGCGGTGGATGGCGTGTCATTCAGTATTCGTCGAGGAGAAACCCTCGCGCTGGTTGGCGAATCGGGTTGTGGCAAATCTACGATCGCACGTTTGCTAGTCGGACTCTATCCATTGACACGCGGCTCGATCATGTTCGACGGTCAGCCGCTTTCAGATATGGATGGCCCCGATGGGCTTGCTCTGCGTAAACGCTTGCAAATGATTTTCCAGGATCCTTATGCGAGTCTGAATCCTCGCTGGCGGGTCGGTCGCATCGTTGCTGAGCCCATGCTTGCACACACCTCCATGACCAAGCCGCAGCGAGATGAGCGCGTTGATGCGCTTCTCGCTCAGGTCGGTTTGCACCCGACCGACCGTGATCGTTATCCTCATCAGTTTTCGGGTGGTCAGCGTCAGCGGATTTCCATTGCTCGCGCCTTAGCTGTGAATCCGGAGTTTTTAGTTTGTGATGAGCCGACCTCTGCTCTGGATGTATCTGTGCAGGCTCAAGTGCTCAACATTATGAAAGATCTCCAGCGCTCACTGGGTCTGACTTATTTGTTTATTTCCCACAATCTGGCGGTGGTGCATCACGTCGCAGATCGGGTGGGCGTGATGTATCTGGGGCGGATTGTTGAGATTGCTGATCGGGACAGTCTGTTTGAACATCCACAACATCCTTATACACGGATGTTGTTATCTGCCATTCCAGATATGACTGGAGCTGGTGCGCGGCGCACACCGGTCGCGGGTGAAGTGCCTAACCCTTTAAATCCACCTTCAGGCTGCACCTTTCATCCGCGTTGTCCGTTTGCGCGTGAATTGTGCAAAACAGAATCGCCCATCATGGTCGCCACGGGTGAAAACCAAGTGGCTTGCCACGGTATCGCGCAGGGCTGGCCGATGAAAGTCGAAATCAGTGCAGCGGTCCTTTAGGGCGTAAGTCTGGTTCATCATCGATGTCGGGGAGGTCTTCATCGTCCTCACCGAGATCTTCCATCAGCTCAAGATCCGGGTCGGGCAGGGCTTCGTCGGTTGTATCGAACGGCAGCAATTCGCTCAGGGCATTTGAGAAATCGAATTCCTCACCCTGATCATCGAGTCTGATAAAACGCGCCTCGGGGTCTGCGGTAATCTGGATCGCCCACAGGTACTGGCAGTCATAAGACTCATTGTCCAGATCCAGCCCGCCTTTATTACCTACAAACCTGGCTCCTGGACCGCCCATCTGCACGTGCATGGCAGAGTCGTCGGGTTTTTCGTCCGTACCAATTGGTATAGCGAAAATGGCCCATTCGGCATCATCGTCTATCCCTATCTCTGCTAAAACAGACTTACCCATATAGGC
>CAIPID010000181.1 GCA_903865015.1 uncultured beta proteobacterium
AGTCCATCATGTTGTCTAACAGGTGCGCAACCGAGCCATTACCCGAGGAAGCGATATTCACCTTGCCTGGATTAGCCTTGGCATATGCGACAAACTCCGCAAAATTATTAATCGGCAGGCTGGGAGATATCACCATCACAAATGGCAACGTCGCCAGAGATCCGATTGGAGCCAAATCGCGGGCCGTATCGAACGGCATGTTTTTATACAAAGAAGGATTAATCGAGTGCGTACCTGAGTAACTCATCAACCAGGTCGTACCGTCTGGCGTTGATTTTGCAACAATATCGCTGCCAATATTGCCCCCTGCACCCGGACGATTTTCAACGATCACCGGGATACCCCAGCGCTTAGTGAGCTCTTGGGCCATGACGCGCGCGAGTGAGTCTGAGGCACCAGCCGCGGTTTGGGGCACGACGATCTTGACCTGCTTGCCAGCAAGCGCCTTGGGTGGCTCAGCATGCGCTGTGCTCGCACCGAACAAACACGCAAGACTTAATGTTGCAATCAGGCTTAATTGTTTAATTTTCATTTGGGAATGTCGCCCTTTAGTGTAATGCGATGCAACAGCCGTTTGTGGCCGTGATAATCGTTAATTGGATTGTGGAGCACGCAGCGGTTATCCCACAATGCAATCGCATCAGGGGTCCAGCTAAACCGGCAGGTGAATTCAGGTCTGACCTGATGGGCAAACAGATAATCAAGCAAAGGCGCACTTTCCTCCTCGGTCCAACCAACAAAACGAACCGTATGGCCTGGATTGACATAGAGAGCTTTGCGACCTGTCTCGGGATGCGTTCTAACCACCGGGTGCTGGGAGTTGAGTTCTTCGCGCCCTTTACTGGTGGCCGAGTCACCCAGTCGATCCTCGCGTGAGTGTGTCACAGCGGCTTTAGCCGAGGAATTCACTGCGACGAGCTGATCAACTGTCTTTTTCAAGCCCTCAGACAAGGCGTCATAGGCAGCGTAATTACTCGCAAACATGGTGTCTCCGCCAACGGGAGGCAATTCACGCGCAATCAGCATAGTGGCCGAGGGCGGCTCAGCTAGATAAGTAGTGTCGGTATGCCATACCCCACCAAAATTATGCGTTTCGTGCGGCAGCTTGAGTACAGGAATGATCAGTGGGAAATCGGGCAAACCTTTGACGAAGGGATACTCAACGACTTCGCCGAATCTTTGGGCAAACGCCAGATAAGCGGCAGAATCCAGCGGTTGATCACGAAAAAATATTACCCCGTGCTCCAGCCAGATCTTACGGATCTCGGCAATCAGCGCATCGCTGACGGGTTCAAGCAGGTTGACGCCATGAATCTCGGCCCCTACGGAGCGTGTCAAGGGTTTAACAATCAGTTTTGTTCGCATGTCTCTAATCTTGATTTAGTTCTGACTGGATGGGTTACAAGCAATTATCATAGGACAATATTGGTAATTAAGCTTTGCCAAGTCTATTTGCAATCCAAGACATCACTTCCGGATAATTGAAATGCCCACCAAAACTGCTACGACCATCCGCCGTCAAGACTATCTGCCCTACCCCTTTTTGATTCCAGAGATTAGTCTGGAATTCGATCTCGAAGTAGATCAAACTTGGGTCCGCAGCACGATGCGTGTTTTGCGTAAAGCGTCTGAATCAAGTGATCTGGTGCTCAATGGCGAGGAGCTCGGACTTATTTCCGTGCATGTCGACGGGCGCGAACTGAGCGGGCATGACTACACCGTCACAGAATCCTCTCTGACCATTCATCAGATGCCCGAGCAGGCAGATGTCGTTATCGTCAGCACCTGCCGTCCCAATAAGAACACCAGTTTGATGGGCCTCTATGTCTCAGGTCAGAGCCTCTTTACCCAATGCGAAGCCGAGGGATTCAGGAAAATATGCTGGTTTGCCGACCGGCC
>CAIPID010000182.1 GCA_903865015.1 uncultured beta proteobacterium
ATTAAAAATGTAGCCACACAAATGAGCGGAAGACCCGGTGCCGTAAGAGCCATAGGAGATTAACCTGTTGATCTTCAATCCACTTGCGCACCTGACATCTTAACTATCTCTGCCCAGCGTTTGATATCTGCCTCATGAATTTTTTTAAACGCAGCAGGACTTGAGTCGACTGCAGGCGTAATTCCCTGAGTATCCATCAGCCACTGTTTGAAATCTGGTTTGGAAATTATCCCAATCACAGCATCACTCATTTTTTTAGCAATCGCCGGCGACATATTAGCCGGGCCAAACAATCCGTACCAGGTACTACTTTCAAAACCGGGCAAATCACAGCCTTGTTCGACTGTCGGCACGTCAGGCAGTGCACTCAAACGGCTACGCGTGGTGACAGCAATCGCTGTTGCCTGCCCACCTTTGATTGCATTAATCGCTGCTGCGCTCTGATTAAAGAAAAATTCAACATCACCTGCTAATAAAGCGGCCATCGCAGGTCCCTGACCGCGGTAAGGGACATGCACCACGTTGATATTCGCTGCATTTGCAAATTGCGCACCAGCCAAATGCCCAGAGGCCCCATTGCCTGTCGACGCAAAATTTAAGGTGCCTGGCTTGGCACGGGCCAGGCGCAACAAATCTGCACAGGTTTTAATTTCAGGATGCTTTTTAGAATTAACTAGCAACACATTTGGGACATCACCGAGCAACGCAATTTTAGTGAAATCCTTTTCTACATCAAAGTTGAGTTTTTTGTATAAAGCAACGTTAATGGCGTGGGTACCTGCAGTGCCCAGCAAATAGCTATATCCATCTGGCGCGGATCTTGCAACAGCATCGGATGCGATGTTGCCACCCGCCCCTGTTTTACTGTCCACGACCACCGGAACATTCCAAAGAGCCGTCAGCGCCTCGCCGAGCTTACGGGCATAAATGTCAGTCCCGGCACCATTTGGAAACCCCCCAGTAATGGAGATCGCATGCGTCGGCCACTTGTCTTCTTGTGCTCTGACCTGAATGCTCATACATGCGGACAATACAAAAACTGTTTTGGCAAGCCTATAAAGTAATGTTGACATCATGTTGGGCATCCAGAGTTATATAAACAATCTAATCGTGCAGCACTGCTTAAGCTTTTAGACAGACTATTTAGACTGTTTGCCTTGCCCGGAGATCCTGCGGCAATGGTTCAGCGACGCCTCGATCAGGTTGTCACTCGCCTCGGGTGTACGAAACGCAGAGTGCGCTGACAGGGTCACATTTTCGATGCGCGTCAATGGATGCGCGGCGGGCAAAGGCTCGATATCAAACACATCGAGACCAGCATGACCAATCTTTTTAGTTTTAAGCCCATCCATCATGGCTTGCTCGTCGATCACAGCACCGCGAGCCGTATTAATCAAGATCACACCATCACGCATTTTTGCAATGCGTTCAGCATTCAGGAATCCACGTGTTTCATCGTTAAGCAGCAGGTGCACGGAAATGACATGGCTGCGACCGAGCAATTCATCAAGCTCAACAAATTTAACACCAGGGTAGGATTTGGAACTACGGTTCCAGGCAATCACCTCCATGCCTGCACCCAGCGCCAGGCGCGCCATCTCACCAGCGATCCCACCAAAGCCAACCAGACCAAGGGTTTTACCAGTCAGCTCGATACCATCGGTTCGTAACCAATTGCCGGCACGCATCCCGCGATCCATCGCAGCAAAACCTTTGGCGCTCGCCCACATCAGGGCAAACGCACATTCCGCAACAGCGGTATCGCCATAACCCTTAATGATATGTACTTCGATTCCGATCGCAGCCAGTGCCTCAGGGTCCATATAGGATCGCGCACCGGTCCCCAAAAAAACCACATGCTTTAAACCAGGACACTGTTTGGCAATCTCAACAGGTACCGCTGTGTGATCGACGATGAGGATATTGGCGTCACCCATCACAGCAGGGATTTGATCAGGCGTAATGTCGGCCTGGCGGTGAACGACCAGATCAATATCATCGGCTTGGTGCAAACGCTCGGCGACATCTGCAAGCGATGGATTTGCATCAATAAAAACAGCTTTCATAAAAAGAATCCCCAAAAAAAAGCAAAGTCGAATTAGCTGTGAGTATGATATACGTTTAAAGCTTAAGCCATGTCTAAACCTATGCATGTTGTTATTATTGGCGCAGGAATAATCGGTGCGGCCAGTGCATACCAGCTCATCCGGGCGGGCCACCAGGTCACAGTGATCGAGCCGGGCGTACCGGGCGACGAACAAGCTTCAAGCTACGGCAATGCCGGCTGGCTTTCCTCCCACTCTGTGCTGCCTCCCGCCTCGCCAGGCATCTGGTGGCAGGTTCCTAAATGGTTAGCCGATCCGTTGGGCCCACTGGCTGTTCGCTGGAAATACTTGCCTCGCGCCCTGCCCTGGCTGATCCGTTATCTCGGCGCTGCGTGGACGTATTCACAAGTCGAACGAACCGCTGAAGGCTTACGCAGCCTGCTTAGAGGCGCACCCGAATTGCATCAGGACATGGCCCTGACGGCTGGCGTCCCGGAACTCATCGAGCGCCGGGGTTTGTTACATGCGTTTATCTCCCGCGAGGAATTCAAAAAGGATGCCCGTGCCTGGGCGATCCGTAAAAAAGAAGGCATCGCATGGATTGAACTGGATGCGCCTGCTTTACGTGCGCTGGAGCCTGATCTTGATGCGCGTTATACCTTTGGCGTGCTGGTCCCCGAAACAGGGAGTTGCCGCAATCCTGGAGCCTACACAGCGGCATTAATCCGTTATGCGCAGACGCAAGGCGCACAGTTGATTCAATCGCACGCGATAGGATTTCGTATAGAAGACGGCCGGCTGAAATCCGTACTGACGGCGCAAGGCGAAGTGTTGTGTGATCGTGCCGTCATCGCCGCCGGTGCGCGTGCCAAGATACTTGCGCTTGCGGCAGGTGATGCGGTGAGCCTGGAGTCCGAACGTGGATATCATGCAATTCTGCAAGCACCCGAAGCCAGCCCACGCACACCGACCATGTTTGCGGACTGCAAGGTCATCGTCAACGCTATGGAGCAAGGCTTACGCGTCGCAGGTCAGGTAGAAATCGCTGCGACCGATGACACACCGGACTGGAGACGTGCAGAAATCCTGCGAGACCATCTGCTGACACTCTATCCCGCATTGCCACGCGACTTACCAGCCGAAAGAATCAAACTATGGATGGGCAGGCGTCCGAGTACGCCGGACGGTTTGCCCTGCATCGGTCTCTCCACAGGCAGTCAGGACATTATTCATGCCTATGGTCACGGTCACGTCGGATTAGTGAGCTCGGCACGCACAGGCCGACTCGTTGCGCAACTGGCTCAGGGCCTACCCACGGACATCTCGCTCAAGCCATTCAGCCCCCAGCGGTTTCAGTAGGATTCGGGCCATTTCATCAAAAAACAGTTATTTCAATGATTTAGACACTCGAATGACATCTCTCACGACTAAAATGCATAATCTTTGAAAATCATTCAAGCGTAACTAAATGCCGATCCATCGATCTTGATCGTGAGTCGATCATTACCAGGAACTACTTTGCATAATCACAACCATACTGATCTCGACTTGCATGACGACAGTGAAGATACTGAATTTACGCCTGCAGAGCGTGCGCAGGCAGCTAAAAAAAGTACGTTAGTCAGTGTCGCAGTCAATGTTGTGATGTCAACCTTGCAGATTGCGATTGGGGTCATTGCTCACTCTCAAGCATTGATTGCTGACGGCATCCATTCATTGTCTGACTTGGTTTCTGATTTCGTTGTTCTTTTTGCCAATCATTACAGCCAGAAAGACGCAGATGAGGACCACCCCTATGGCCATCAACGTTTTGAAACAGCCGCGTCAATGGTTGTCGGCGGTTTGTTGCTAGCCGTAGCCATCGGCATGCTGTGGTCAGCCTTCGAAAAGCTAAAAGATCCCTCGTCCATACCAAGCGTTCACCACTCAGCTTTATGGATTGCTTTTATCGCGCTCATCGCAAAAGAGTTCCTGTTTCGCTACATGCTGCGCGTTGCCAAGCAAGTCAAATCCAGCATGCTGGTCGCCAATGCCTGGCATGCACGTTCAGATGCCGCCTCATCCCTTGTCGTGTCAGTAGGCATTATCGGCAACCTGATGGGGCATCCGATCCTTGATCCAATTGCTGCACTGATTGTTGGCCTGATGATCGGCAAAATGGGCTGGGAATTCGGCTCCGACGCATTCCATGATCTGATGGACCGGGGTGTAAACGATATAGAAGTCGAGGCGATCAGACAGACCTTGCTCGCCACACCTGGTGTCGAAGGCGCGCATGATATTCGCACACGCAAAATGGGCGACATGATTCTGGTCGATGCGCATATCGAAGTCGCAGCAGACCTCACGGTCGAACAAGGCCACGACATTGGACTCGCCGCCAGACATGCCGTGATGCAAAGACATCGCGTACTCAATTTACTGACCCATATCGATCCCGTCAGTGACGTGCCCCTGCCTGACGATGGCCCGATCAAGGGTGGGTATTAGCCTGATTCGCGTATAACAAATACAACAGCTATTCATAATAAGAGACAAGCCATACTATGAATAAGAACGTCACAGGGATGATTCAAGATAACAATCACCCTCGCTCCCTTTTTGAAAAAATCTGGGACCAGCATGTTGTGCTGGCCCGTGACGAGGGACCCTCACTCCTTTATATAGATCGCCATCTGATTCACGAGGGTTCGTTTCATGCCTTTAATCAATTACGCGAACGCAATCTAAGCTTACGCAATCCAAAGCAAATTTTTGGTGTGGCGGATCATTACGTACCGACCCTCAGTCGACGCGCCGCCGACTCTGCAACGCCGGAGATCGAAGAAATGATCACGCGCTTTGATCAGAACATGGCCTGGAGCGGGATCCCACACTTTGGACTGAGCAATCCACAGCAGGGAATCGTGCACGTGATCGGCCCAGAGCAAGGCATCTCCCTACCCGGCTCGACCATCGTCTGCAGTGACAGCCATACTTCTACGCACGGTGCTCTGGGTGCCATCGCTTTTGGTATAGGGCAATCTGAAAGCATGCATGTCATGAGCACACAAACGCTCTGGCAAACCAAACCTAAAAGCATGCGCATCACCATTGATGGTCGACCAGGCATGGGGGTCTCAGGTAAAGATATCATCCTGCACATCATTTCAAAACTTGGTTCTGATGGTGCGGTGGGCTTTGCCGTCGAATATGCAGGGACGGCCATCCCGCATCTTGAACTGGATGACCGGTTTACGATGTGCAATATGACGATTGAGGCCGGCGCAAGGTTTGGCATCATTGCGCCCGACCAGCGGGTATTCGATTATCTGAAGGGCCGGCCTTACGCACCACAAGGTGCTGACTGGGACAAAGCGGTTAATGCCTGGCGCGAACTCCCCTCCGATCCAGAGGCTCACTTTGATCGCACCATGCATATCGATGCATCCGATATTGCGCCCACTGTCACGTGGGGCACGAGCCCCGATGCAGCACTACCGATAGATGGCTGCGTTCCTGATCCACTCAACATCGCGGATGGCCATGCCAGAAAGTCGGCCGAGGCAACGCTGGAGTATATGGATCTCAAACCCGCAACACTGCTGACAGAAATAAAAATTGATCGGATTTTTATTGGTTCCTGCACCAATAGCAGGCTCTCAGA
>CAIPID010000183.1 GCA_903865015.1 uncultured beta proteobacterium
CTTACCAAGGGAGTGCTCTACCACTGAGCCACATGGGCGCCGGCCAGGTCATCGCCATACGAATTCCGACCCGGCCGCATCACCACGCTGAAACCACCACGCTTGAAACCGACGAAACCGCAAAACCACCGCAAAACCACCGCAAAACCAACTCAAAACCGAACCATCGACACTCAAAACGCATCTGGAGCGGGTGAAGGGAATCGAACCCTCGTCGTAAGCTTGGAAGGCTTCTGCTCTACCATTGAGCTACACCCGCTTTTGTCGAGTTTCCGTAGTCCCTCGGTTAACCAACACCGTGCATTACTCGGTACACGCAAATTAGGTCTCTTGGTGGAGAAGGTTGGATTCGAACCAACGTAGACGCAAGGTCAACAGATTTACAGTCTGCCCCCTTTAACCACTCGGGCACCTCTCCACAAGAGGAACCGACGATTATGGGCGAACTTTTACGGGTTGTCAAGTCCTCACTCGGCTTTTACGCCAGAAGATTGCACAACAGAGGTCCACTCTTTGATTTCCTCAGCTACTTTTTGAACAAATGCAGGCGTTTCACTCGCAATCACCTCGGAACCACCCTGATTAACTTTGGCAATCACAGCAGGCGATTGCATAGCTTGCCTGATGGCTTGTGTCAGATATGTCACGCGTGCCGCTGGCGTTGCACGCTGCACAAAGACCCCGTACCAGTCCACAACCTCCATGTTTTCGATACCAAGCATTTTTAGTGTTGGTACATTTTTAAATACGCCGATCAAATTGGAGTTCGTGGCAGCGAGTACTTTTAATTTTCCAGAAGAAACTAGCGCCTCCACCGAGGAGGGCGATGTCACAAGCATGTCAACCTGGCCTCCCATCAAGTCTGTTGCAGCTGGGCCTGCGCCACGGTACGGGATATGGGTGAGCTCGACACTTGCCTGTCTTGATAATCGCGCTGTCGTCAAATGAGAAAGCGTGCCATTACCTGGTGTTGCGTAATTGATCGTGCCGGGTTTGCTCTTAGCCGCAGCGAGATAGTCTGCCAGTGTTTGATAGGGACTTTCAGTTCGCACGACAAATACGACCGGCGCAGCGGTGAGTTGCGTCAGCGGTTGAAAATCCGCCTGTGGATCAAAACCAACATTCGCGTACATCACTGGATTTACAGCAATGATGCTTGTCTGAGACATCAACAGCGTGTAACCATCTGCTTTGACCCTTGCCGCTTGTGCGGTACCTAGATTACCTCCGGCACCGGCTTTGTTTTCAACCACTACGGGTTGTCCCACGATTGTTTGTAGTTCTGCTGCGAGCACGCGTGACAAACCATCATTACCACCGCCAGGCGGAAAGGGAGAAATAATCGTAATGGGCTGCACGGGAAAATCTGGCAAGGCTTTGAGTGTTTGCGCGTGTATGTGTCCAGACAGACTCGTCATCAGTAAGGTCAACGCGAGGACTTTGCCAGATAAAACTTTCATGCCGTCACTCCGATTTTTGTTGAATACGTGTGCGTTGGTATTTCGCTTATCTAATCTGCGTATTTAATGCGCTTACTTTCAATGAGCGTGCAGATCAGGTAACTTGAAACTGTTACGCTCCTGATCATCGATTTGCGCAAGTAGATTCATTTCCCATGCAAGATACTGTCTTGCCGCCGCTTTGTTACCGTCGTGACGGTCGTGTACAAAAAACAAATAATCGATGCAGTCTTTATCCGCGGGGATCTCTGGCGTGTCCACTACACGCAGCCCTTCTGCCTGCCATTGTGTAACTGTATCCATATTAAGCAGAATCTTATTGACCCCTGCGCTCTGTAAATCCATCGCAAATAATTTCGCTACAACAAGATCATCCGCAAAGAGTATGACGCTTGCAGGCACTTTGGCATTTAATACCTTTTCAAGTTTTGACCGTGTCGTCCAGTGCGCTTGTTCGACGTGCGCTTCGCGATATTTCATACTGGGGCGCACATCCAGTAAAAGAGCGTCCGTATCAATCGCTTTTTTTACTTCAGTCGTGCTTATCTTTTCAATTGTTATCCCTGGAGCGGCCTGGCCGGGATCTTTAATAAAAGAGGGATCTGACAAGGCATTTTCTAAGACGACAACCTCCCAGCCTAGCATCGCCAGCCAGGATGCCATCGCAGGTGCCCGGACCCCTTCGCTATCGAACACGACGAGCCTCGCTCCTTTAACCGCCACATACTGATCAGTTGCCTGTACAAGCTGCCCACCGGGCGTATTTTGTGCGCCCGGAAGGCTGCCTTGCGCAAACTCTTCTGGGGTTCTTACGTCACATAAAAATGTTGTGCGGTTTGTTTCTTTTAACCACTGATTAACGGTCTGGATATCTACTGTGGATACATGGTGTTTTTTAGCAAGCGCTTGTGCGCGTTGTTGTTTATTTTTTAACGTCGCAGGATCAATGTCCAGACTATGACGTTTTGTTTTTCCGTGATCGAGCTGCAGATCAGCAAGGTACCAACCCTGTGTTCCATTTTCCAGCGCGATTACTTTATTTTTGATACCAAGATTAATTAAGGTTTGTGCGCCAATGATGCTGCGCGTGCGTCCCGCACAATTAATCACAATCGTTGTCTCATCACTACTGATCAAGTCATCGATACGAAGCGGTAACTCGCCATTCGGACAACAGATTGCCGTCGGAATACTCATCTTTTTAAATTCAGTAAACGGTCTACCGTCGAGCACGATGAGATCATCTCCGCGTTGAATTTTTTCGTTTAACTCAAGTGCCGTGATACGTGGCGTATCAAATACGTGTTCGGCTAATTCACCAAATGTCTTACTTGGTAAATTTACGCCAGCAAATAATTCGTAGCCTGCCTTTTTCCAACCTTGCACGCCACCATCTAATATGTGGATTGACTCATAGCTTTGTGCAATAAGCTTTTGCGCTGCGTTTTGCGCAAGTAAACCGCCATCCTCATCGACCAACACGATGCGAACATTTTTTCTTTTGACCATGCGGGTGGCTTCTGCCTCAAGCTTGCTGTAGGGCGTCGAGACGACATAAAACAAATGCGCCTCGCCATATTCTCCATGCTCTCTGACATCAAGCAATGCAATTTCACTGCCGTCATGCAACCAACTTTTTAGAACATCGGATGTAACCGTTTTGACAGCTATGTTTTGCATTACGTTTACCTATTTCAAATGTAATTGATCTAATGCTTGCGCCAAATCGGCAATTAAGTCTTCAACATCTTCGAGACCAATATGTAGTCTTACTATTTGTCCACGCGTATTCCAATTAGATAAGCTGCGTGCTGCCTGCATATTGGCCGGGATCACCAGACTCTCAAACCCACCCCATGAGGCACCGAGTCCAAAAAGCTGCAATGCGTCAATAAATGACTCACTTTGCGCCACGTCATAACATGGTGCTAATTCAATCGTAACTAAACCGTTGATGCCAGCACAGTCCTTTTTCCAGATTTCGTATCCAGGATCTTGTGGCAAGGAGGGATTAAATATATGAACAATTTCTGGTCGTGAAGCAAGCCATTGCATGACTCGACGCGCGCTCTCAGCATGCGTCGCCATACGTGCGGGTAACGTGCGTATTCCTCGCGATACGAGGTATGCATCATCACCACCCACAGTTTGACCATAATCCACGACTGCATTTTGCAAGTATGGCCAGGCTCTTTCGTTAGCGACCGAAATTCCCATCATGACGTCTGAGTGCCCGCTCAAATATTTTGTCGCAGCGATAATTGATATATCTGCACCTAATGCAAGAGGCTGATACAGCCAGCCTGAACCCCACGTGTTATCTGCGATTGTCCAACAATGGTGTGCACGCGCGATTTCGCTGATTGCGCGTAAGTCCAGCATCTCGTAAACCAAAGATCCAGGACACTCCACATAAATAACTTTTGTATTGGGTTGAATTTTTCCCTGAAGGTCTGAGCCGTCAGGCTTGTAATAGGTAACCCTTATACCGAGCTTACTAAGTTGATCCCTACAAAATCTTCGTACAGGCTCGTAAGCAGAGTCTGTCATCAACAAATGCTCACCAGGTGACAGAAAAGTCATCAATGTGACGGCAATCGCTGCTTGTCCGGTCGGGAAAAACCCTGCGCGGTGTCCTGCTTCGAGTTCGACAACCGCATCTTCCAGTGCATGGGTTGAGTCTGTACCCCGTGCACCATAGGAATTCAACCTTTCTGTTTCTCGTCTTTTGCGTGTATCACGCCACGCCGCCACGGAGTCAAACACAAAGGTGCTTGCGCGCGTAGGAGGCACATTGACCCAGCCGTGCGTGGGTCGTCCGGCACGCAATAATCGTGTATTACGTTTTTGAACCGACATGACTAACGTCGCGTTTGCACACCAACCGGCATGATGCTGCACGTCTCATTCTCGAGATCAAAACCTATTCGTCGATCGAGCGTTTCAAGAGCACGACCGTACATGTGTAAATGTCTAATCACTTGGTCGCCTTGGATCTGTACCGCGTGAATGTCTTCTGGCATCAGTGCTATCACATTACCGGGGTCAACCACGACGGTTTTAACTTGCTTAAGTTTACCGACGCCGGGTACTGAACCATCATCGAGTCTTTCATATACGTAGTTGTGTTCGATGCCCTCGACTGCAGCAATGCATGCCCATGTCGTGTGATTATGTGGAACGATTTTTTTACCCGGACGCATGACATTCAGATAAAGCGCGTAGCTTTTATCTGCATCCTCACTAATCAGGTAGCGCGCTTGATTCTCGCCTTGCTCGGGGGCAGGGTAGCGATCTTGTGACCACCACTCTTTGTGTGAAGCAAGCGCCCGAACTTCATGACTGATTTCATCCAAGGCGTCTCTTTGTAACTCTGCCCGCTCGGCGATTTTTTTCATGTTACTGATGTGCGCTTGTATTTCTGTTTGATGCGGATGTGTGGATGTCATGTTTGTCTCGTCCATAATTTTTATACATACAGCGTAACGCAAAGTGCATTTATTATGAAAGCACTTATGGCTATCTGTTCACTCAAGTGAAGTCTTTAGTTGCATTTTTTCAATCAATGATGAGCAATGCTCCCAGCCGTGAAAATCAATCACGATTTGTCCACGATCTTTACCGCCAACCTTAAGAGTAACTTTGGTGCCGAGTTGATCTGATAATGCTTCTTCCATTCTGGCAGTATCACGTGAGCTTGAAACTTTGCCAATTTTTTGTCCGCTTTTCGCGGCTGGCTCTTTTTCTGCCTGCGCAACCATTTTTTCTGTATCACGTACCGACAGTCGTTTCGCAATAATCAAGTTGGCAAACTGGATTTGTGTTGCGGCATCGACTGATAATAGTGCGCGCGCATGCCCCATATCAATATCACCCGCTAACAGCATTGTTTGTACTGGTTGAGCAAGGTTTAGCAATCGCAACAGATTACTTGTTGCTGATCTTGAACGTCCAATTGCTGTGGCGGCTTGTTCGTGGGTGAGACCAAACTCATCGAGCAGCCTCTTGACTCCATGTGCTTCTTCAAGAGGATTAAGATCCTCACGCTGAATGTTCTCGATGAGCGCCATTGCAGCGGCATGCTCGTCCGCTACTTCCCGGACGAGTACGGGTACTTCTGTGAGTCCCGCTAATTGCGCCGCGCGAAAACGTCTTTCACCAGCAATGATTTCGTACCGTCCTTTCGCAGCGTCTATCGGTCGCACCAGGATAGGTTGCATAATGCCCTGACTACGTATGGAGTCCGCTAACTCCGCAAGTGCGCCCTCGTCCATGCGTGTTCGTGGCTGGTATTTACCTGCTTGTAGTTTGGATACCGGCAATACGCTTGGCGCTTGCTCTGCTGCTTGCGATTCCCCAAGTTTTCCTACTGCCGGAATATCTGCTCCGAGTAATGCTTCGAGGCCTCGACCGAGCCCTTTAGGTTTTTTGGTCACCATTTTTTATCCTGTGTTTTATTCGTTACTGGCATTCACGCGCTCGATAACTTCTGCGCCAAAAGCGATGTAGGCTTGCGCGCCGCGTGAACTTGGATCGTATGTGACGCCTGGCATTCCGTGACTCGGTGCCTCGGCTAGTCTGACGTTTCTTGGCACAACTGTTTTGAAAACTTTATCGCCGAAGTGTGCTTCAAGCTGAGCAGAAACTTGTTGTTGGAGAGTGACTCGCGGATCAAACATGACGCGCAACAAACCAATCAGACTTAATTCGGGGTTGATATTTCTATGAACACGTTTAATTGTGTTGACAAGATCGGACAAGCCTTCGAGTGCAAAATATTCACACTGCATTGGAATAATCACACCATGCGCGGCAGCCAACCCATTCAACGTCAACAATGATAATGTTGGTGGGCAGTCTATCAATACAAAATCATATTCCTCTGAAACCTTTGATAATGCTTGCTTGAGTTGCAGCTCCCGTTCTTCCATCCCAATCAGATCAATCTCAGCACCTGATAACTCACGGTTTGCAGGTAAGACGTCGTAGCCGCCATTATCCGAGTGCACGCGTGCTTCGGTAATGCTTGATTCGCCTATCAGTACATCGTATAAATTATGTGCAAGCTGGCTTTTATCAATCCCGCTGCCCATCGTGGCATTACCTTGCGGGTCCAGGTCGATCAGCAATACCCGTTGATCGAGTTTAGCTAAGCCTGCGGAGAGATTGATCGCCGTCGTTGTTTTGCCAACACCCCCTTTCTGATTGGCGATACAAAAAACACGCATTTTCCTGGCTTGTGTATTGGTAGTCATTTTTTATCCTTTCCTTTGCATCCATACGAGGCAACGCTCGGCGTCAAGCTCGGGAACCATGAGTGTTTCTATGTTCTTAACAACCCAATCTGTATCATCGAGTTCGGATATTTCTTGAGTGGGTTTCTTGCCTTTCATTGCAACAAGCTGGCCGTTGATCGATACATGCTTTCCTGAAAGGATTGCAAAATCCTTTAACGATGCAAAGGCTCTTGATGTAACGATATCCATACCAGCTTCAGGTAGCTCCTCCACGCGTGTATGTAAGGCTCTCAGTTTTCTCAACTGAAGCACGCCCGCGACATTTTTGATGAATGCAATTTTCTTCTCAACCGCGTCGACACAGATGACCGATGCTTCCGGGAGAGTAATCGCCAGAATAACGCCGGGCAAACCTCCACCAGAGCCGACATCCATGATGCATGGTTGCGCAATTTCGCGTGTCTGGAAATATTTTTTGAATGGATGAACAATACTCAAACTATCAAACAAATGCTGAATAAGTGCTTGCTCCTGATCTCTGATTGCTGTCAGGTTGTATGTCTTATTCCACTTGTTGAGTTGTTCTAAGTAATCCAGTAGTTGTGTCTTTTGCAAAGCATTGATGTTGAGCTTATAGGTCTCGACCACACTCTCCAGACGCTCGAGAAAAGATACGTTTGAATTTGTCTGGCTCATGTTGTTTCTTGTGAGCCAGGTTTGACATGAAAATGTTGATGATCCTGTTGATCTTCTGTCGGTTGTTTATTTCCTGTCCCTTGATTCTTGCTGTAGTAATGACGTTTCAGGTAAATCAGGAGTAAAGATATCGCTGCTGGAGTGACGCCAGAAATACGCGAGGCTTGTCCAACCGTCTCTGGTTTATGCGTCTTGAACTTTTGTCTGACTTCAAATGACAGACTTGTTACCCCATCAAAATCGATTTCCTGGGGAATCAGCTGTTCTTCAAATGATAATTGTTTATTGACTTCGTCTTGCTGGCGGGCGATATACCCTTCATATTTGACTTGAACTTCTACCTGATCGGCAAACTCTCCAGGAGGCAAACCACCGGTCATCTGGCTATTATCGTGATAAGTCATTTTTACAAGCGAATCATAAGAAACATTGGGGCGCTTGAGCAAGTCTGATAGTAAGTACTCACGTTCTATCTCTTTACCAAGTGTTGCAATGGCAACTTCAGCACTCAACATTCGTGGATTTATCCATGTTGATTTCAATCGCGCAATTTCTTTTTCAACAGCCTCATGTTTGATATTGAACGCTTTCCAGCGCGTATCATCAACGAGTCCGAGTTGTCGACCAATTTCTGTTAATCGCCAATCTGCATTATCTTCTCTTAAGCTGAGTCGATATTCTGCTCTGGATGTGAACATCCGATATGGTTCTGTTACGCCTTTAGTGACGAGATCATCAACGAGCACGCCCAGATATGCCTGATCACGTCTTAATATAAAAGCTTCCTGTTCGCGTGAATAACGTGCGGCATTGATGCCAGCCATCAAACCTTGTGCTGCGGCCTCTTCGTAACCTGTTGTGCCATTGATCTGACCAGCAAAAAATAATCCTGACAAACTTTTTGTTTCGAGTGAAGTTTTTAATTCGCGCGGGTCGAAATAATCATATTCAATTGCATAACCTGGCCGAACAATATGTGCATTTTCCAGACCAGGCAAAGAATGAATCAAATTCAACTGCACATCGTAAGGTAGTGAAGTTGATACACCATTGGGATAAATTTCATGCGTATCAAGTCCTTCAGGTTCAAGAAAAACCTGATGAGAATCTTTACCAGCAAAACGATGGACCTTATCCTCAATGGACGGGCAATAGCGTGGACCGATACCCTCAATAACACCGCTGTACATCGGAGAGCGGTCAAGTCCTCCACGAATAATATCGTGTGTTTTTTTATTTGTATGAGTAATCCAGCAGGGTACTTGTCTCGGGTGCATTTCTGCAGAGCCTAAATAAGAAAATATGGGTACAGGATTCAAATCACCAGGTTGCTCTTCCAATATGGGAAAATTAATACTGCGGCCATCTATCCTTGGTGGAGTCCCTGTTTTTAATCTGCCTTGTGGTAATTTCATTTCCCGTAGTCGGTTACCAAGACTTGTTGCCGGAGGATCACCGGCACGGCCAGCGGTATAGTTTTTCAGTCCAACATGAATTAATCCATTTAAAAACGTACCTGCCGTCAAGACTACAGATTTCGAATGGAATCTCAATCCGATTTGTGTAATAGCACCAACCACCCGGTCACCATCCAATATAAGATCATCAACAGCTTGTTGAAATAACCAGAGATTAGGTTGGTTTTCAAGTCTTGAGCGAATCGCATGTTTATAGAGCGTGCGATCTGCTTGAGCACGTGTCGCACGAACCGCAGGACCTTTAGAACTATTCAAAGTTCTAAACTGGATACCTGCTTCATCAGTCGCGATCGCCATTGCGCCACCCAGCGCATCAACTTCTTTAACCAAATGTCCTTTACCAATCCCACCAATAGATGGGTTGCAAGACATTTGACCAAGCGTTTCAATATTGTGGGTAAGTAGCAATGTCTTAGCACCGCTTCTTGCTGATGCAAGTGCAGCTTCCGTGCCGGCATGCCCGCCGCCAACGACAATAACATCAAAAATAGTGGGGTGATTCATGTAAACCTGGCTGCCTCACCATAGTAGGGAGGCGAATTATAAACGCTCATATCTATTTGAAGCTAATGTTTCACGTGAAACATTATTAATATTCTTAAACTTTGGTTGTTTCACGTGAAACAATTATATTGTGGGTAACCCTGTTAATAACTAACTTTATATCTTGTGAATAGGTTGTGCATAATTTATTCAGTCTTTACAGTACTTAACAACAATGTATTTGTATAGAGGGCCTGTAATGATTACAACAAGTGCCATTCTTGTTACTTGAAACGCAGTCACTAAGGGAACACCTAACTGCAAAACCTTCGCAGTAATAGCCATCTCCGCTATTCCACCAGGGGCCAGACCTAGTAAAAGCGTTGCTAATGGAATAGCCGTCATGTGATCTAGCGCGAGGGCGAAACAAAAGGCTAAAAAAATAGAACTGATAGAACAAAAAACTACGCTCAGCAAAAATCTTGGTGCTACTCGAAAAAACCCTGGCCGAAATTTATCTCCTAAGGACCATCCAATCAATAATTGTCCTGTTTTAGAAACAAAATCAGGTAACGCAGACAATTCGATACCTGACATTGTCAGGCCCATAGCAACGAACATCGGTCCCAGGACCCATCCATTTGGCATTTTGAGATAACCAGCAAGTAGGGCACTCGATGCAGTCAATGCCGCCAGAATAGCTAAACCACTCAAGTTAACAACTTTTGGTCCGGGTAGAGAACCATCACTTCCAATCACACCCCAGATTTGCAAAGCAATAGGTATGACAACAACAACAGTCAGTATTCTTAAACTATGTGCACTTGCAACTAAATCCGCACGCCCACCGTATCTCTCCGATAGGGTAGTCATCTCGCTAGCACCACCAATCGCTGATGAAAACCAGGCAGTTTTCAAGTCAACACCGCCTAGTTTTCTGAAAACAAATGTTCCATATACGCCAAGACAAACTGCGAACAACATACCTGCAAGAATAGGCCATATATTTTGTGCAATCACACCAGTCACATGGGGTGTGAAATAGAGTCCTAGTGATACACCGATACCCCACTGTCCAAGGTACCTCAGGTTTGCAGAGCTGGCAACTGGGGCAGAGGCCATCCTGCTAATGGCCACAAATAAAAGGGGCCCTAGCATCCAGGGTAACGGTGTATGCAGCCATACTGCAACGATCGCACCTATCAATGCGATCAATCCACCTGTTCCTAATCTCATCAGTTTATTCAAGCTACACAACCGGCAAAAAATGCGTATTATCAAACGACAACACAACAAATAAATAATCAATCAAGACATGCAAATCACTTCAAAACTTCCCGAAGTCGGACTGACTATATTCACAACAATGAGCAAGATGGCCGTTGAATATCAAGCTATTAATCTTGGTCAAGGTTTCCCCGACTTTAATACTGATCCGAAACTCCAGGCTCTCGTTACGCAGGCCATGGCTGACGGTTTTAATCAATATCCATACATGCCAGGTGTAGCAGAGTTGAGAAGTGTGATCGGTGAAAAAGTTAAATCTTTATATGGCCGAGACTACAACATTGATACAGAAATTACTGTCACGAGTGGTGCTACAGAGGCCATTATGGCGATCGTGCTGGCAAGCGTAGGGGTCAGTGACGAAGTCATTGTCCTTGAGCCTTGTTATGACTGTTACCTCCCTGCAATTAAATTATCTGGAGCCAAGGCTGTTTGTATACCTATGCAGGCACCAACGCAAGAGATACAAACTTTCAAGGTTGACTGGGATCTTGTTAAATCAAAGATCACATCTAAAACCAGAATGATCATTATTAATTTCCCTCATAACCCGACAGGTGCAGTTATGAGTAAAAATGATCTAGATCAGCTTGAGCTGCTAGTTCAAAACACAAACATCATGATTTTGTCAGATGAAGTATATGAACATATTATTTTTGATGGTGTTCCACACCTAAGTATTGCAACAAGACCTGCTTTGGCAGAAAGATCCTTTCTTGTTTCGTCATTTGGTAAAACAACACATACAACAGGCTGGAAAATCGGTTATGTCTGTGCACCTGAAGAAATGACTATTGAATTAAGAAAAGTACATCAGTTCATGGTATTTACAGTACCTTCGCTTTTGCAACATGGATTAGCAGCTTATACAAAAGATTCATCAACTTATCTGAATTTGCCTGCTTTTTATCAGGCTAAACGTGATCGTTTATCAAGAGGTTTGTCAAAAACACGATTTAAGGTTTTACCTTGTCCTGGTACATTTTTCCTGTTAGCTGATTACAGTGAGATTTCAGATTTATCTGAAGCTGAGTTTTCTATTTGGCTGACTA
>CAIPID010000184.1 GCA_903865015.1 uncultured beta proteobacterium
AACAGCGTGCCCAGCAACAAAAGGCTCAAGCTCAGCAACGCGCGATCCAGCAAGAGCGTGATGCGAAAGCCGAACAAGCCGCTCGTGAAAGAATGTACGAGCAACAGAAAGACAAAGAGCGTGAGCAAACCTATCAGGATAAATTGCGTCAGCAAGAACTTGAAGCCCGCGATGCTGAGCTCGCATTAAAGAAAGCCAAAGCTAAGCGTGCGGATGACTTTGCAGAGCAAGAGCTCAATCGTGAAAAAGCTAAAACAGATGTAATCCAGTCCGAAGCCGACGCAACGAGAAACATCTCAGAGGGCAGCAAGAACTTGCAAACGGGTCAAGGACAAGGTGCAGCAAAGGCCAACTCAGGATGGTTCAAGTGACATCTTCAACGCAATCGGCGCGCGATCTGATCGGTTACGGTCGAACCCCGCCGCAACCGCATTGGCCAAACAACGCGCGTATCGCGCTGCAATTCGTACTTAATTACGAAGAAGGCGCCGAGAGCAACATCATGGATGGGGATGCGACCTCGGAGAGATTCCTCTCTGAGATTGTGGGGGCTGAAAGCTACCCTGACCGCCATATGAGTATGGAGTCGATCTATGAATATGGCTCGCGTGCGGGCGTATGGCGGATTTTGCGGGAGTTCGATCAACGCAAACTGCCCCTTACAGTATTTGGCGTGAGTCTTGCCCTGCAGCGCAACCCTGCGCTCGTGGATGCCCTGCTTGCACAAGACCATGAGATCGCGTGTCATGGACTGCGCTGGCTACATTATCAAAATATAGACATAGAGACTGAGCGTGCCCATATGCAGGCAGCGACCGCGATCATCAAGAAACTCACGAACGGTATCTGGCCCGTTGGCTGGTACACGGGGCGAGACAGTCCCAACACACGCAAGCTCGTCGCAGAACATGGTGGTTTTGAATATGACAGTGACTACTATGGCGATGACCTGCCTTTCTATATGCCTGTCACGCAATCAGATGGGACAACGGTTAAACAATTAATCGTACCCTACACGCTTGATGCCAATGACATGCGTTTTGCCACACCGCAGGGCTTCAATACGGCACAGCACTTTTTTGAATACTTGCGCGACTCTTTTGATGCGCTCTATGCCGAAGGTGCTGAGCAACCCAAAATGATGTCAATCGGCATGCATTGCAGACTATTAGGTCGACCAGGACGGATCGTCGCATTACAAAAATTTCTGGATCATGTCGCCAAACACGACAAGGTCTGGGTAGCCAGACGGATAGATATCGCCAGACACTGGAAAGAGCATCATCTCAAATGAAATTGCTATCTGATCGGGTGATCTGGATCACTGGTGCGAGCGGTGCAATTGGTTCTGCTATCGCAGAGCGCGCTTGCGTGGAAGGAGCGCACGTCATTGTCTCGGGTCGCTCAATAGAAAAATTAGTAAAACAAGCCGATCTATTAGTGAGCAAGGGTTATGCAGCAACGGCCATTCAGACCGATGTCACGGATCCAGCCAGTATTAAGCTTGCATTGCAAGCAATTCTGACTCAGTTCAATCGCATAGATTGCCTGGTGAATTCCACCTCGATCTCTGCGTTCGGTTCCTTTCTGGATTTGTCCGATGAGACCTGGCTTGAGGTCATTGATACAAAAATACTTGGTTATATGCGGACAATGCGCGCAGTACTGCCGCAGATGACTTCGCAAGGTGCAGGTTCGATCGTCAATATCAGTGGTCGTAGTGGCCATCAGCCAACAACAACGCATTTACCTGGTGCA
>CAIPID010000185.1 GCA_903865015.1 uncultured beta proteobacterium
CACTTGGCGAGCTCACTAACCGTGAACTCATTAAATGCCTGATAAGACATCGGCGTGATGATCATGCCAAGCTCGATAAATCTTTTTTGTACAACAGGATCGCTCAATACCGTTGTCGTGGCCTGATAGAGTTTTTCTACAACGTCTTTGGGCATGCCTGCCGGGCCAGACAGTCCCCACCAGGGACGCAACTCGTAACCCACGACGGTGTCGCCAATAGGGGGAACTTCCGGGGCGATTGGGCTGCGCTCCGCAGTCGCAACGCCAAGCGCTTTGAGTTGACCAGACTTGACGTGTGGGTAGATCACCGGGACGTGGTAGAAAGTCATGGAGACTTCACCTGCAAACAAGTCCGTCATCCCTTGTGTGATGTTTTTATACGGGACATGTTGAATATCGATGCCCGTCATGGTTTTTAGCAGCTCCCCAGCCATGTGCGGCGAGGTACCCGAGCCTGCTGAGATATAAGTGAGTTTGCCAGGATTGGCACGTGCATAGGCGATTAACTCCGCCATATTGTTGACCGGTATCTTTTGATTCACGACCAGCATGTTTGGTGCGGACACCATGAGCGCGATATGGGTAAAGTCTTTGATCGGATCAAAGGAGATGTGGGAGTAAAGCGCTGGGTTGGTCGCGTGTGTTGCGCTCGTTGAGAAGGTGAGTGTGTAACCGTCAGGTGCTGCACGCGCCACATATTCGGCAGCTATATTGCCACCCGCACCGGCTTTATTATCTACAACGACTGTTTGGCCAAGGACTTCGCCGAGTTTTTGTGCATATAGTCGACCAATCACATCGGTTGTAGTCCCTGCGGAAAAGGGCACGATGAATTTGATTTGTTTATTAGGATAGTCCTGTGCATACGTTGTACACGCGCTCAAAGCGCCTGCCAGCGCTATGCTGACGCATGCAAGATGCTTATGCAAACGTTGCGCAAGAAAAATATTTTTTTGAGTCATGTCGTCTCCTTGTGATCCGGCTCGTTTAATTTTTATATATGCCGTGTGCTTTTGAGTTTAGCGCTCAATTATGGGTAATATCCATCTTAAAGATCAGGGCAAACACTAGCGTGACTAAAGAAAAAATATGAATTTAATGTCGAATGCATTGAACGCCATCCGGTATCGCTTAAACGCAGGCGGTATGTTTTTCATGGTTGTTTGTGGACTGGCTGCGACCAATTCATATGCCGAGAGCTTTGAGGCCTGTGTTGCAAGTTTGCGTAATTCAGCGCTTACCCAAGGTGTGAGTGCTCAGACCTTTGATCAGGCGATGAAAGGTGTGGAGCCTGATCCGGAGGTGATCAAATCTTACGGCTATCAGCCCGAGTTTCGAACCCCTATCTGGGATTACATTTCGGGTCTGGTGGACGCTGAACGTGTCGAGGATGGTCGTGCACAGCTCTCAAAATGGGAGCCCGTGCTTGCTCGTGCCGAGCAGGAGTTCGGTGTGGACCGTTACGCGATTGTGGCGGTTTGGGGCGTGGAGTCCAATTTTGGAATGATTAAGGGCAAACGTGAGCTCGTCCGATCCTTGACGACGCTTGTTTGCGCGAATAAGCGAGAGGCTTTTTTTCGTAGCGAACTGATGGCGACGCTGCGTATCCTGCAAACTGGCGATATCGCTCCCGAGTATCTGGTCGGGTCGTGGGCTGGAGCTTTTGGTCAAACGCAATTCATGCCAACCACCTATCAGCGTTTAGCGATTGACTTTGACGGGGATGGGCGCCGCGACATTGTGAACTCGATCCCAGATGCAATCGGATCGACCGCTAATTTTCTTAAAAAAGCAGGCTGGATAAAAGGCGAGCCCTGGGGATACGAAGTTAAGTTACCGCCTAACTATTCGGGTCCTTCTGGCAGGAAAACTAAACAAAGCCTTGCGAAATGGACAGGTCTGGGCATCAAGCCAGTCAAAGCGCAGATTAAACAAACGAATCATGCGTCTTCTGTCGCTATGATGCCGGACACGACTCAGGCCGCCCTGATTATGCCAGCCGGATCAGAGGGGCCAGCCTTTTTGGTGTTCCGCAATTTTGACGCCATTTATAGTTACAACGCTGCAGAGTCCTACGCCCTGTCAATTGCTCACCTTGCCGATCGGATGAAAGGTGGGCCAGCTATTCAGGCGCCCTGGCCAACCGATGATCCCGGCACGAGTCGTAGCGAACGCCGCGAGATCCAGCGACTCCTGCTTGCGCGTGGCTATCAGATAGGCGAGGCAGATGGCTTGATCGGAGCGAATACGCGCACCGCGATGAGTGACTTTCAAGCTTCGGCCGGCTTGCCTGTTGATGGCCGCGCCGGTCAGCGGGTCCTGAACGCGTTGCGCAACGCTAAAGTGAATATAATCCGCTCTGAATAATCAATTTGCCGTATAAAAGTACTCAAAAGGGATCACAATGGCTGATGCATTACAGGTTGAAAGTATTTATAAAAAGGTCACGCTTAGGCTGATTCCTTTCCTATTTATCTGCTATCTCGCTGCCTATCTTGACCGGGTCAATGTTGGCTTTGCAAAACTACAGATGCTTTCAGATTTGAAATTCAGCGAAACAGTCTACGGATTAGGCGCTGGTATTTTCTTTATCGGTTATTTCCTGTTCGAAGTTCCCAGCAATATTCTGCTTGAAAAAATAGGTCCCCGTGTCTGGATCGCCCGCATCATGATTACCTGGGGTGTACTTTCCTCCTGCATGATGTTCGTCAGTAGCGAAACGAGCTATTACATCTTGAGATTTTTCCTGGGTGTTGCCGAAGCAGGGTTTTTCCCCGGCATCATTTTGTACCTGACCTACTGGTACCCGCAGGATCGTCGCGGACGTATCGTAGCGTTGTTCATGACAGCGATCGCTTTTTCTGGTGTTGTGGGTGGTCCACTGTCCGGTTGGATTATGGAGCGTTTTTCAGGCATGTATGGCCTGGCGGGTTGGAAATGGCTATTTCTCCTGGAGGGCCTGCCATCTGTCATTCTTGGCGTTGCAACGTTTCTTTATCTCGATGACACCGTACTGAAAGCAAAGTGGCTGAGCCCCGAAGAAAAGTCCTACCTTCAATCACGCCTGGACGCAGATGCCGTCTCTAAAGTGGAACTGCCGATCGCGAAAATCTTTACTGACGCGCGTGTTTGGCTTTTCAGCGGGATCTATTTCTTTATTGTGATGGGCCTCTACGGTATTGGTTTCTGGTTGCCCAACATCATTAAAGCCGCCGGTGTGACCGACGTATTTCACAATGGCTTGTTATCGGCGATTCCGTATTTTGTTGCCGCGGTGGCCATGGTGCTTGTTGGTAAAAACTCCGATCGCACGGGCGAGCGTCATTGGCACATGATTATCCTGACACTGGTTGGTGCCGCAGGATTCTGGTTGAGCAGCGTTTTTTCAAACAATATTGTCATCGCACTGCTCGGGATTACGATCGCTGCTGTTGGCGTGCTCTCATCCATTGCGCTGTCGTGGAGTCTGCCGACTGCATATTTGGCAGGCTCAGCGGCGGCTGCTGGTATTGCCATGATTAATTCAATCGGTAATTTGTCTGGCTTTGTCAGCCCCTTTATTGTTGGCTGGATTAAGGATGCGACGGGTAGTTTGTCAGGTGGCCTATATTTCCTTGCCGCCAGTATTGCGATGGGTGGGGTACTTGTTTTGTGCACAAAACTGCTCAAGCCTGCTAAGGTCTGATAGGACTTGCAAGCTTTGATTTAAATCCTTTTTGGAATGTTCATGTCTATTTTCTCGACCTTACGATCGGTATTGCTCTCCAGCGTTGCATCAATATTTTTCCTGTTCGCTTCAACGGCACAAGCAGAAACTAAAGCGGCGTTAGACATGTCTTCCAAAGAGGCGCTGAATCAATTAATCGCCAGCGTCCCGGCAGCCAAGGCTTTAAGCGAAAAAGCGATTGCTGTGCTGGTTTTTCCAAGTATCACCAAGGCTGGCTTTCTGGTTGGTGGACAGTTCGGTGATGGCGTGATGTGGAAAAACGGCAAGCCTGCCGCTTACTACAACACCTCTGGTGCGTCGTTTGGTTTGCAAGCGGGTGCGCAGACGTATGGCTATGCAATGTTTTTCATGAAAGAGTCGGCACTTAAGGCTCTCGATACCGCAGATGGTTTTGAAGTGGGCGTGGGTCCAAGTGTGGTCGTGATGGATCAGGGTATGGGGGCATCACACACCACGACGACGCTTCAGGACGATATTTATGCGTTTGTGTTTGGTCAGAAAGGTTTGATGGCAGGTGTTGGCATTCAGGGCAACAAGATTACTAAGCTGAGCAAGTGATCATGGCCATGATTAGCATGAAAAAAAATGCCGCTATTTTGTTTGCCACGCTTGGACTTGGTCTGTTCAATAGCCATGTTGTTTTGGCGCAAGAAACACAGAAAGCGCCCGTGGCCATTCCTCAAGTTTCAGAGGAAATGCGTTATTCCCTGACTCCCTACTTGTGGCTGGTCAACGTAGGGGGTGATTTAAACTATAAAAATCGCACGCTGGTAGATCAGAAAGTTTCGACTAGCCAATTGTTATCCAGCTTTCAATATGGCGGCATGCTCGAGGGCGAGGTTCACAAGGGTAATTGGGGTTTTGCTGCAAATCTGCTGTATGCAAGCGTTCAGAATGGTAGCTCACGTATCCGCGATACAGTAGATCTTGGATCGACAACTACTGCGCAATTAGGTATATATAACCTGGCAGCGACCTATACGATTTTTAATTCCAAGCAAGCATATGTCGATGCGATGCTAGGCGTCAGAATCTTGTCTATGGACGCGAAAATAGACGTCAATGCCCAAGGCACTCCTGCAGGAACAACCTTCAAATCTAATAGCACCATCACCAATCCTATTGTTGGTATCAAAGGCCGATATCGTATCGGCGAGTCGGATTATTTTGTTCCGTTCTATGCGGACGTAGGTGGCGGCGTGGATGGTACACAGCTCACCACGCAGGGTATCCTTGGCTTAGGCAAAGCCTACGACTGGGGTGATCTGATGCTGGTATTCAATGACGTGTACTACCAGACTAAAAGTGGCGGTACGACCACTAACTTGAATTTCTACGGCGCAGCTGTTGGTGTCACATTCAAGTTTTAAGTGCACAGGCACGACTAGATGAATACTCTGTATTCATTCAGACGCTGCCCTTACGCCATTCGGGCGCGTATGGCTATTCTTAAGGCTGGGATCGATTGCCGGATTCACGAGGTGAGTCTTCGCAATAAGCCTCAGGCGCTGCTAGAGCTTTCACCAAAGGCGACAGTTCCTGTTTTACATTGCGCCGATGGGCGTGTGCTCGAGCAAAGTCTTGAGATCATGTGCTGGGCCCTCGGGCAGCGCGATCCGGATGACTGGTTGACTGGTTTTGATCAGTCTGAAAATCAAACACTGCTTACGGTCAATGATGGCGTTTTCAAGTACTGGCTGGATCGTTATAAATACTTTGAACGCTTTCCGGAAAATCCTCAAGTTTATTATCGAACACAGGCTGAGGATTGTCTGATTCGCTTATTAGAAAACAGACTGATTCAAGCCCCCTTTTTAGGTGGCGATCGACCTTGCCTGATCGATGTCGCAATCTTTCCTTTTGTCCGGCAGTTTGCCGCCGTCGACCCTCAATGGTTTGCGCAGAGCACGTGGCGCGCGACGACAGCGTGGTTAAGTCTCTGGCTCGACAGTCATGCATTCACAGATGTCATGGTTAAAGTCTGAAGCTGTGGTGCTGCAGGGATGATGATTAATAGTGGGGTGGTAATTCGTCACGCAGGCTGGGCAGCTGGGTTGTGCGCTCTGCGGGTAATTGATTACGCAGCTCGTTGATCTCACGCATTAAAAATTCAATTTGTTGCTGTTGACGAAAAATCGTCTGATTGAGCTGATCCAGCAGATCTTCGGCCAGACTGACATTGATTTCAAGATCATTCAGGCGTTTGTTGGTGGTTTCAGTTTGATCCATTAGATCAGCTCGCTCGCATTTAATGTTTAGGGAATGAACGTGGATCGCGTTCAACCCAGCGTCCTGCTTCAACAGTTGCGATGAAGTCAGAGACAAACAGATTGAAGTAATCGGGCTCCTCTAGGTTGATGGTGTGCCCAGTTTTTGGCAGCATCAACAGACCGCACGATGGTAATGTCTTTTTAAGAAAGATGCCTGGCTGGATGCACTGGTCGTCTTCGTCCCCGTTAATCACAAGCGTTGGGACTTTCATGACTTTGAGTTGCTCTTCAAAATCATAGATCGATGGACGTGATGCCTGCACGCCGCGCATAGTCAAGGCCGAGCCTAGCGTGTCGTGTTCGCCCAGATGCTTGGCAAACTCCTGCCAGCCCCGTGGGTCCTTGTTTTGCAGCTGTACACGTGTTGCACCCAGCGCGTATGTTTTGGAAAGCTCTTTGGCGCCAATGGCTTCGAATTGGTCTGCTGTTGCGCGTGAAAGCGCACGGTAGTGCTCTTGCGTGTCCTTGGCCGCAGCGTAACCCGCGCCTGCGACGGTCAGGGAGAGTGCGCGCTCAGGCGCCGTAAGCCCAAAGTGAATCGTTGCAAAACCACCCATGGATAAACCTACGATATGGGCACGCTCGATATTGGCAGCGTCCATTACATTGAGGATGTCCTGCACTGCACGGGCTTGCGAATACATTCCGACATCTTTTGGGATATCTGAGGGGGGATAGCCGCGTGCTGAATAGGTGATGCAACGATGGCGGCGTGAGAAATGACGCATTTGCGGTTCCCAGGCACGCCAGTCGCCGGCGAATTCATGCACGAAAACGATGGGGGTACCTGTACCTGCTTCTTCGTAGTGCAGGCGGATGTTGTCTGATGTTGTGGCCCAGGCCATAGTGTCTCCGATTATTGTGAGTCTTATAGATTCAATAGTTCAACCCCGATATTGCAACGATGAGTGGCCTTGCGTCAACACATTGTCACGACCGGACTTATTGGTTATCGTCTAGGGCAATCAACATCAATTCGATCTCGTGGAGACAATAAAATGAAAAAGTTCTCAATCTTTCGCCGTTCGTTGCTGGCGGCCGCGCTGGTTCTGAGTACTTGGGGCGTCGCTGCGGGTGCTGCTGAAATACGTGTCATTACGTCAGGGGCTTTTGCCACGGCTTTTAAAGAATTGGCACCGGTTTACGAAAAAAAGTCAGGTAATACAGTTAAAATTTCGTTTGGCTCTTCCATGGGAGGCGCGCCTGATTCGATCCCAACCCGTCTATCTAAGGGGGAGACTTTTGATGTATTGATTCTGGCTGGATCGGCATTGGACGGGTTTATTAA
>CAIPID010000186.1 GCA_903865015.1 uncultured beta proteobacterium
CAGCGTGGTGTGATTACTGCCGACACAGGAATAGAATTTCAATGCGATCGCCATGGTTTGCCAGACTTCGCCAAAACCAGCAGTGAGCTCGGACAGATTGAATCGATCAGTCGAGCGCGAAAATGTTGTACAAAATCCGACGTACTCTGATTCCAGTACATTGACGATGCGGGCAAGACAACAGCACCCACGTGCAATACACCTGCGCGGTGAACATCATCAAGCTCGAAGCCTTGCATTCAGTGCCGTTAACGAGCGCGGCATGCGGCGTTGACAGACGATTTTTAGTACCCCACACGGCGCAGTCACGGATCTGATCCACGCGTGTCAGGGTGTCCTGAATAATCCGGCACCACTCCAAGTGCGAACCATACAAGGCACAACCCAGTGAGTCCAGAATCAGTAGTTTGATGCGCTCGCGTACCTGCTCAGTTATGGCTTCGTTCTGCAAGCCTGAAACAAATTTTGCGATACCCAGCGTGTAAATATTGTCTTGTGATGCTTCGCTCACACAGCTTGCTTTATTCCATTTGGATTCGACCGTCGCGAATCACGATTTTCATTCTTTCAAATTCAGCTTGAATATGCGCCGCAAAAGCGGCCGAGGATCCGCCTATCGGCTCCGCCCCTTCACTTGCGAGCTGCTTGCGAACGGATTCGAGTGCCAAGATATCGATCGTTGCGTCGTGTATTTTATTTACGATATCCTGAGGCGTACCGGTCGGGGCAAGTAGCCCATACCATGAGCCTGTCTGGTAACCCTTTAGCCCGGATTCATCAAGTGTAGGGACCTCTGGTAATAACGCGGATCTATGTGTGCCCGTGACCGCCAGTGCGCGTAATTTCCCTGCTTGTATCTGAGGCAGTATGGCAACCATGCTGTTGAACATCAAATCGATACGGCCGACTAATAAGTCGTTGAGTGCGGGTGACAGACCCTTATAAGGGACGTGAACCATATCAACCCCAGCCATGCTGCTGAACATCACTGCAGCCAGGTGTGCGGAACTGCCGTTGCCATTCGAGGCGTAGTTAATTTTCCCTGGTTCTTTTTTTGCCAGTGCGATGAGTTGCTGAACATTACGTGGAGCAAAGTCCGGAAACACAACAAGTACCGAGGGCGCCGAGGCAATCAGTACGATAGGCTCGAAATCCTTGATTGCATCATAGGGTAATTTTGTGATGAGATTTGGATTTACAGCTAGGCTGCCCACGCCACCTAAAAATAATGTGTATCCATCGGGCGCCGCACGCGCAGCAGATTCTGCGCCGACGGCACCTCCCGCGCCTGGGCGGTTTTCAACAAGAACTGTTTGTTTAAGATGCGCGGTCAGTTGTTGGGCAATCACGCGGGCCACTGCGTCGTTACCCCCACCTGCGGAAAAGGGTACGATTAACCGGATAGGTTTTGTCGGAAAATCTTGAGCCCAGCCTTCAAGGCTAAACAGGCATAGCGCGATAAGAATAAACCGTTGAACAATCATAACGAGGCAGACCTTTGTCAAAACAAGCCAATGCACATGCTGTATATATAATTCGTTGGCATATTAGCGCTTAAACAACTCAGAACAAGTACTGCTGGATACGTCATGCAAATTAATCAATTGCCCCCTCATATCGACAGCCCCGCCGCATGGCTGGGGCCGGAAGTCAGTGTAAATTCTGATTGGCAATTTACGTTGCATGACGCTGAAATCCGTGAGTTGGAAAACGCTGCAAAGCATTGTCTGGAGTTAAGTTCGGATATCAGTTCTATCAATCGTGTCAATTTTGTACTGCCAACCTTAGCTAGTCGGGTGCGAAGCATGCATGACCGCTTGATTCATGGTGCAGGATTTGCACTGATTCGCAGGGTCCCCGTTCAGGAGTGGTCACGCGAATTAAGCGCTGCCGTTTTTTATGGTTTGGGCTCGCATCTGGGCAACGCGCGACCACAGAACGCTAAAGGGCATTTGCTTGGACATGTGATTGATATGGGTTTGAGAGCCGACGATCCGAACGTCAGGGTATATCAGACCCACGAGCGTCAGACTTATCATACGGATTCAAGTGACATCGTTGGATTGATTTGTTTACAGCAGGCTAAATCCGGAGGTGACTCCGCGCTGGTTTCATCGAATACGATTTACAACGAGATGCGACGATCCTATCCCGAGCTTGCGCGCGTGCTCTTTGATCCGATCGCCACGGATCGCCGAGGCGAAGTCCCCGAAGGCCATCAGCCGTATTTTGAAATTCCAGTCTTTAACTGGTATCAGGGGTTGATGTCGACGATTTATCAGCGTCAATATATTGATTCGGCGCAGCGCTTTGAACAAGCCATGCGCTTGACACCTTTACACGTCGAGGCGCTCGATTGTTTTGATCAATTAGCCAATGATCCGCGACTTAATTTTTTGATGCGACTTGAGCCAGGTGACATGCAATTTGTGCATAACCATAATTTGCTCCATGACCGCACGGCATTCGAGGATTGGAGTGATCCGGCAAAAAAACGCCACTTGCTGCGGTTGTGGTTGTCATCGCCTGAGGCGCGTGCGCTGCCGCCTGTTTTTGCGCAACGCTATGGCTCGGTTGAGCCAGGCGCGCGCGGAGGCGTGATGCATAGCGATGCGGCTGTGAATGCACCGTTGTACCCGAGCTGATTAAAATCCATCACCGCTATTGACCGGCATAGATCTGATTTTAGAGATCAGCGCATTGAGCATCGAATAGAGCGCGGCGGTAGAGATTGAAGCAGAAAAAATCCCACCGATCGAGATGATGATTGGCAAAATACGCCATTGCGGTGAGACAGTAAATTGCCCGAATCCGAGCGTTGTGTACATTTCGCCGACGAAATAAAACGCATCCATGGGCTCCTTGATTGCGCCTACAAATAGGGTGGTGTAAGTCCATATAAGCAGATCGGCAAAATGACTGATAAAGATCAGATTAATCGCAATAAAATATAAAAATCCAGCCAGAAACACGCTTTTAGGTTTCAGATATTTTTCGACTAATCGATGAAAGCCGATTGTCAAAAACAGCACAAACATGCCATGCAACGTAAGCATCAGCATCAGCATGACCGTCAGTCCAGAAGGTAAGTCTTCGTTTACGCTGACAGCTCTAACAATCTCATGTAAGAAATGCCAAAAGTTGGGGAGATTTTCAAAGCGTTGCATGTTTTCTTTTGAATCAGAGTTCTTTGTTAGCTGGTGTAAGGTTAGGCAGGAACCATGCGACCAGACCGATTGCCGGCAGATAAGAGCAGAGCATATAGATGTACGAAATGCCATGCGAGTCGGCTATATATCCCATAAAGGCTGCTCCTAGTCCACCCAGTCCGAATGAGAGTCCAAAGAATATGCCGGATACGAGCCCGACTCTGCCTGGAATTAATTCGTGGGCAAATACCAGAATAGCCGGGAAGGCTGAAGCCATCAGCAAGCCGATAATAATCGTCAATACACCAGTCCAGAACAAATCTGCGTAGGGCAGAGCTAGCGTAAAAGGCAGGGTGCCCAGGATCGAGATCCAGATCATGGGACGCCGACCAATTCGGTCGGTCAGTGCGCCGCCTAATAAGGTGCCGACGGCAATAGAGGCCATAAAAATGAACAGCTGCACCTGAGCGGCTTGTATCGGCAAATTAAAACGCTCTATTAGGTAAAACGTAAAAAATGAAGTCAGACTCGAGCTATATACGTTTTTAGAGAATAGCAACAGCATCAGGATACTGATCAAAAATAATACGCGTCCCTGTGAGAGACCGTGTGTATTGGTCCGTGACTTGGCCACCGCTGTTTGACTTGGTTTCGACCTGGCCCGGTACCAAAGTCCAATGCGGGTCAGGATCGACATGCCGACTAAAGCTGCAAGAGAGACCCAGGCGATCGCACCCTGACCGCGAGGCAGTACGATGAATGCAGCCAAGAGCGGGCCGAAAGCCTGGCCTAAGTTGCCGCCCACCTGAAAGAATGCCTGCGCAGTGCCGTAGCGCCCACCGGATGCCATGCGTGCGACGCGCGACGCTTCGGGATGAAAGATCGCCGAACCTGTGCCGACCAGTGATGCAGCAAATAGAATCGCCACATAATTGTGCGCGACAGACAAAAGCAGTAAGCCGATCAAAGTTGAGCACATGCCGAAAGCAAGTGAGAAAGGCTGAGGTTTTTTGTCGGTGTAAAACCCAACTGTTGGTTGCAACAGCGACGCTGTCATTTGAAAAGCAAGCGTAATGATGCCGATCTGCGCAAAATCCAGATTGAATTCTTGTTTAAATAAAGGATAAAGCGCGGGGATCAGCGACTGGATCAAATCGTTGAGCAGATGGCAAAAGCTCAGCGAAACCAAAATCGGGATGGCCGCTGATTGTGCCGTGATGCCAGAGCTCGCAGTTTTTCCTGCTGTGGTGGTGTTCATAGATATTTGGAGTCAATCCGAATTGATTTCCAATTAATATAAGTGACTGCGTCTCAAACTGCATAGTCGTCTTTAACATTGAGGTCATTTTGATCAGGTTTTTGTCTGTATCTAAACGTTTAAACGACGATTTTGAACTTAAATCCGTCGATTTATCGCTCGAAAGAGGAACGACGACTGCCTTGATTGGTTCAAGCGGTTCGGGTAAGTCAACAGTTTTACGGCTATTAAGTGGTCTGCTTGAGCCCGATGCGGGAACGATTCTTGTCGATGGGCAGAATATTTTTCATACGAATCTGTCGGTATATCGCCAAAAAATTGGATTCATGGTCCAGCAGGGAGGTTTGTTCCCCCACTTAACCGTGGAGCAAAACACTTTAATTGTCGGCAGATATCTCAAACAGGATCTGGAGATGCTGCGGGAAAGACTTGGGTCACTTTGCCGCTTGGTTTCTCTTTCAACTCAACTCATGTCTAGATATCCTCACGAACTGTCTGGAGGTCAAAGACAAAGGGTTGGTCTGATACGCGCGTTGATGCTGGATCCTGAAATTCTATTGTTAGATGAGCCATTGGGAGCGCTGGATCCCATTGTGCGGCATGACTTGCAGCAGGAGCTTAAAGAGTTGTTCGCGCAACTGCAGAAAACAGTCTTATTGGTAACCCACGATTTGAATGAAGCCCAATTTTTTGCAAACCACCTGATTTTGATGCATCAAGGTGTGGTTGTGCAGGATGGACTTTTTTCAGATTTCGTCGAAAGACCTGCATCGGCTTACGTCACAAAATTTTTCTCTGCATGGAGTCAGAGTCTGCATGCTGTGCACAGGCAGGGGAGGTGAAGAGTATGCGCGGATTATTGCGTACCATGACGCTCGCACTGAGTGTGTCGCTTGGACTGGCAGGGCAAGTTTGCGCCCAACCAGCAAGCACGCTGACCGTTGGCTCAAAGCGATTTACTGAGTCCTATATATTGGGGGAGTTAATTGCACGGGTCGCCACACAAACAGGCGAGGCAAAAGTCGAGTTACGTTCGGGGCTGGGAAACACAGGAGTTTTGATTGCTGCGCTCAAAGCGGGCAAGATTGATATTTACCCGGAATATACCGGTACGATCGCGCGCGAGATTCTACAAAGCCCTCGCGCGCTTGATCTGAAACAGATGAATGTCTTGCTCGAGCCTATGGGCCTCGCCGCTTCCATTGCGCTTGGGTTCAATAACACTTATGCACTTGCGATGCGTGAAGAGCTCGCCGAGCAGTTGAGTATCCGTACGATTTCAGATTTAAAACATCATCCACAATTAAGATTTGGATTAACGCAAGAGTTTATTGGTCGTCAGGATGGCTGGCCCGGCTTAAAAGAGCGGTACGCTTTGTCCCTGGCGACTCCCCGTGGTATTGATCATGGACTGATCTACGAGGCGATTCAGGCGAGTCAGGTCGACGTGATGGATGCCTACACGACGGATGCGATGCTCAAACGCTATCCTTTAAGACTGCTGGTCGATGATCTTGACTACTTTCCTGCTTACGATGCCGTGCTGCTGTATCGGTCAGATGTGCCGTCGCGGTTTCCCAGGATCTGGGGGGCGCTGCATTCTTTGCAAAACGCGATATCCGCACCTGCCATGATCACCATGAATAGTCAGGCCGAACAGGGAAAAGTTAGCTTCGCTCAGGTTGCCCAAGATTTTTTAACCGAATCTAAGGATCCCCGAGCATCACGTAATTTTTTGAATGTGATGTTTGGTGAGGATTTCTGGCGGCTGCTTGGTGAACATGCGCGACTGGTCTTTATGTCACTTGTGCTGTCGGTCATGATGGGCGTTCCACTTGGCGTACTCTGCTTCGAAATGCCGGTGGTCAGACAGTTTGTGCTGGGCGGTGTCAGTGTGATCAATACAATACCTTCGCTTGCACTGTTTGCCTTGTTGATTCCATTGTTTGGCATGATCGGTACTGTGCCCGCGATTTGCGCTCTGGTTCTGTATGGTTTGCTGCCTATTGTTCGCAATACATACTCTGGATTAAGCGATATCCCTGCCGATATTCAGGAATCTACAAGAATGCTTGGCTTAGGTTGGGCATATAGGCTTTTGCACATTGAATTACCGATGGCTACGCGCAGTATTTTGTCTGGTGTTAAAACATCGGCTGTCCTCAACGTCGGAACAGCGACCATTGCGGCATTTATAGGTGCTGGCGGCTTCGGTGAACGTATCGCACAGGGTCTGGCATTGAATGACAACATGATGCTGCTTTCGGGAGCCATTCCTGCCGCACTGCTGGCTTTATTCGTGCATGCGATCTTTGAATTTTATGAGAAATGGCTTGTGCCCAAAGGTTTAAGGCTGGCATCCAGGCGCTTAATATCTGGGGTAAACGCAGATGGTTGATTTAACACCTGAGATGCCCGCACTCGCACAAAGTGAAAAGGTTAATCTTCCTCTATGCTGCTATTTTTTGCGGCTTCAGAGCTTGCGCAAAGTAATTGATGCAGATCTAACAAAATTTACAGGATGAAAGAGATGACTACATCTGAACTACGACTCACATCATTAGCGCACGGCGGTGGCTGCGGATGCAAAATCGCACCTGGTGTGCTGAGCGATATTCTGAAAGCTTCACCAATTAGAAATTTACCTGCGGCCCTATTGGCAGGAAGTGAAAATAACGAAGACGCGGCCGTTTATCTCCTTAATCCAAGTCAGGCCATTATTGCGACCACAGACTTTTTCACACCGATTGTCGATGATCCTTATGATTTTGGACGTATCGCGGCGACCAATGCGATTTCAGATATTTACGCGATGGGCGGGCAACCGATTTTCGCGCTCGCCTTGCTGGGCATGCCTATTAATGTCTTACCCGTCGAAGTCATACAAAAAATCACTTCTGGTGGTGAAGCCGTATGCGCCGCAGCAGGTATTCCAATCGCTGGCGGTCATTCGATAGACACCGTTGAGCCGATCTATGGCTTGGTCGTGCTGGGGATTGTTCATCCGGATAAGCTCAAACGCAACAGCGGCGCTCGAGTGGGAGATAGTTTGATTCTGGGTAAGCCTTTGGGTGTCGGAATATTAAGTGCCGCGCTCAAGCAGCAAAAGCTGGATGAGGCAGGTTATGAGGCGATGATTCGCTATACAACCAAACTGAACACGCCCGGTGTTGCACTCGCAGATATGCCTGGAGTTCACGCGCTAACTGACGTGACCGGTTTTGGTTTGACTGGACATTTGTTAGAAATGTGTCGCGGTGCCAAAGTGCAAGGGCAGTTGAATTGGAAAGATATTCCTGTGATTCCCCAGGCAATTGATTTCGCCAGACAGAATGTCTATACAGGCGCGTCGACCCGTAATTGGGCTGGATTTGGTGCGGAGGTCCAACTCGATCCGAGCATTGAAGAATGGCAAAAGAATTTACTGACCGATCCTCAGACAAGCGGAGGGTTGTTGCTCGCTTGCGATCCGCAATCAGAGTCGGCGGTGTTGGAGTTATTTAAGCAGCATGGCTTTGAGGACGCGCGCAAGATCGGTCAGGTGGTTACTGGCAACGGTGTTGTCGTTCGCCAGTGAGTGAGTTTTCTGGACTGGCGATTTTTTTCTCGCCACCGTCTGGTTCTTGTATAGCTCCACGCAGGTTTATTCCGGCTTGACGTTTGCAGTTTTAATCACCTGTCCCCATTTCTGGATTTCGTCTTTTAAGAATGCAGTAGCCTCAGCGGAGCTGCTGCCAACAGGAATGATGCCAAGCTCAATAAAGCGTGCTTTGAGTTCGGGTGACTCAACAACCTCATGTACGGCCTGGGATAGTTTATTGACAATGTCAGGCGGTGTATTTCCTGGTGCGAGGAACATCACCCAGCTTGAGGCTTCGATTGCCGG
>CAIPID010000187.1 GCA_903865015.1 uncultured beta proteobacterium
GACCGCTTGCCGGCGTTGAGGCGGGACTCATGCGCTGTAAAAAAAACAATCTCCTGGTTGTGCCTTGTGACACGCCGTTGTTACCTCTGGATTTATTTGAAAGACTGCAGCAAGCCATGGATGAGCAGCCTGATGCCAAGGCAGCCTACGCAGTCACGCAAGACGGCCCTCATCCTCTGTGCTGCTTACTTCACCCATCGTTAAGCGGGTCTCTTGGTCAATTTCTCGATACAGGTCATGGTTCGGTTGTGTCGTGGCTTGAGAAAGCACCTGCGGTCACAGTCGCCTTTGATGATGCAGATGCATTCAGGAACTTCAACACACTGGATACATTCCAGACCAAACGGAATTCGGCATGACTCAAGATCTGACACACTTTGACGCTGCAGGCCAGGCCCACATGGTGGATGTCTCAGCCAAAGCAGAAACGCATCGCCGTGCGATTGCACAAGGCAAGATCACGATGCAAGCGGCGACCTTTGCAAAACTCTCCTCGGGCCAGGCAGCCAAAGGGGATGTGCTGGGGATTGCAAGACTCGCGGGAATTATGGGCGCAAAGCAAACAGGATCCTTGATCCCGCTCTGCCACCCTATTCCACTTACGCGTGTCACCGTAGATTTTGAATTACATCCCGAGTCATCGTCCGTGACGTGTACGACCTGCTCTGAAACTGTTGGTCGCACGGGTGTTGAGATGGAAGCGCTGACAGCTGCTAGCGTGGCATTGCTGACGATTTACGATATGTTGAAAGCCATCGATCGAGGCATGGTGATTGATGGGGTCAGGCTGCTTGAAAAGCATGGTGGCAAGTCGGGGAGCTGGGTGGCCTAAATCGTTATCCGAAATCAAATCACTTTCGAATACCTAGCAGTCGTGCGTGCCTCGCGTAAATAGCGATCAAAGCGCATCGCAACAATACGCGTCAGAAATCGCCCCTTAGGCGTAATCCTGATAGCCTCTGCCGTCACATCCACCAACCCATCTTTTTCTAGATCTTGTAACTGCTCTAGATCAGGTGCAAAGTACGTACTGAAATCCACATCCCACTGCGCCTCAAAATCAGCAATCACGATCTCGGACTGGCACAGCAAATCATGAATCACAGCACGACGCACCAGGTCGTCGCGCGTCATTTCTAGACCTTTAGCTAACGGCAATCGTCCCTCATCGAGCGCCGCATAATAGGCATCGAGATCGCGCTCGTTTTGCGCATATACATTACCGATACGACTAATCGATGAGACACCAAGCGCGACCAGATCACAATCTGCTTGCGTCGCGTAGCCTTGAAAATTGCGTTGTAGCGTCCTCTGATCTAGCGCAATCGCTAATTCGTCTTCAGGCAAAGCGAAATGATCCATTCCGATATACACATACCCAGCGTTGAGCAATGTAGTGACGGCGAGTTTGAGCATCGCGAGCTTTTCGGCGGGCGCTGGAATTTCTGCTGTGTCGATCCGGCGCTGGGGCATGAATCGCTCTGGCAAATGCGCATAGCTATAGAGAGCAATACGCTCGGGTCGCCACTGCAAGACCGTTGTCAATGTCGACTGCATCGTTTGCACAGACTGTTTGGGTAAACCGTAAATCAGATCCAGATTAATTGAGCTGTATCCAAGCTTGCGCCCCTGCTCCAGCACGGACTGTGTGACCTCCGGTGGCTGGATACGATTTACAGCCTTTTGCACTGCGGGATCAAGATCCTGCACGCCAATACTCATGCGGTTAAAGCCGTGCTGCGCCATCAACTCCAGCGCACCAGGATTTAATCTGCGCGGATCAATCTCAACCGAGCACTCGGCATCAGGTTTAAAGGTGAATGCCGATTTCAGCATCCCCAGCAAACGCTCCATCTGCGCATTGGTCAAAAATGTTGGCGTACCGCCCCCAAAGTGCAGCTGACTGACTTCGGGTTGCGATGAAAATTCAGCTTGTACTAACGCGATTTCTTTTTCCAGATAATCGAGATAAAGATCTGCGCGACCACGATCTTTCGTCGCGATTTTGTTGCATGCACAGTAGTAGCAAACGGTATCGCAAAACGGCAAATGCACGTAGAGAGATAACGCAGCATTCGGACGCTCAATCTGGCGCGCATGGAGTGCGGTCAAATACTGCTGCACGATCGGTCCGGCCACAAAACGATCTGCCGTGGGATAAGAGGTATATCGAGGACCGCTGCCATCGTGCTTGACGATGAGAGCGGTATCAAATTCAACTGGGGTAACGTGTTTAATCTGCATAATCTTTATCCCAGCAAACGTTACGCGGCCTGCATATCAAAGGACGTGTTTATTTGTGCAAACGCTGCTGGCATCAGGCCACTGAGGAGATAACTAATCAACTCTCTGACAGGTCGTATTTCCTCACCAAAGGGCAGTTTGCCCGCCCCACGGAAAAACAAACCTTTACCTACCTCGCCTTTCAGTGCAGAGACGAGTTTGGTATCAATACAAAACTGCCCCACGCGACCGTTACCGTCGCGCAAGCCGCATTGCGTTAAGCAGTCTGCACGCTGTGCGCAGCGACGCGGATCTGCTTTAGCACTCGCCTGCATCTGCCCCTCATGGCGCTGATACTGATTAAGCCAATGGGTTGGGACAGCCCTGGCTGGCAAACCTGCCACGCTGACAAACTCAGTCAACTCGCGAGGATTAGCCTGCATCAACACATTTTTGAAATTGATATGCGCGTCGCCTTCAGCACTCA
>CAIPID010000188.1 GCA_903865015.1 uncultured beta proteobacterium
GAAATAAAAATTGATCGGATTTTTATTGGTTCCTGCACCAATAGCAGGCTCTCAGATTTGGTCTCTGCGGCAGCAGTTCTGAAAGGAAAAAAAACCGTTATTCCAGGCATGATTGTTCCGGGATCGATGGCGGTTAAAGAGAGCGCCGAAGCATTGGGGTTAGATAAGATATTTATCGACGCAGGACTCGAGTGGCGTCTACCCAGTTGTTCCATGTGCGTTGGCGTCAATGGCGATCTGGCAAAGTCAGGCGAGCGTGTCGCCTCAACTTCCAATCGCAACTTTGTTGGACGCCAGGGCGTCGGCGTGCGCACACACCTTGTGAGTCCAGCCATGGCAGCAGCCGCAGCGCTTACCGGTCACTTGACCGATGTGCGCAAGCTCACTTAATCAGGAGCCAAAATTTTGAAACCCTTTACACAACTAAAAGGTGTCGCGGCAGGACTCGAAGGTCGCAACATCGATACAGATCAAATCATCCCCGCGCGTTTTTTGAAAAAGAATCGCGCTGCCGGTTATGGTGAGTATTTATTTCATGATTTGCGTATTGATGCGTCGACACAAAAACCAACCGCCTTTGTACTAAACCAAGACGTATTCAAACACGCCTCCATCCTGGTCGCCGATCACAATTTCGGTTGTGGGTCATCCCGTGAGGGCGCTGTCTACACCCTTGCGGATTTTGGATTCAGAGCAGTACTTGCACCCAGTTTTGGCGATATTTTTTATAGTAACTGCCTGAAAAACGGTTTGCTACCCATCAGACTCGATGCGGTGATTCTTGCTCAATTACGTCAATTGATTACTGAGACAGCTAAAAGTACAGGCCAGGCCCTGCAGATAAGTATCGATCTTGATACACAAACAGTGCAGTGGCCGGGACAGGGCCAAGCGATTCATTTTGACATTGACCCATTCTGGCGCGAGTGCCTGCTCAAAGGCGTGGACGAAGTCACCCTGACGCTCAGTTACCAGAATGAGATCAGCGCGTTTGAACAAAATCACTATGCCAGCCGCCCATGGTTGAAAGCTTAAGCTAACAAAGCGGTCACCCGCATCAGTTGAGCACCTGAGCGGACCTGTGCCCCCTCAATCACCTTCAGCTCATCGATCGTGCCATCAAATGGAGCGATCACAGCATGCTCCATTTTCATGGACTCAAGAACGGCGAGTGTTTGACCTGACTTCACGCGCTCGCCTTGCCTGACCAACACTGTGGCAACTCTGGCACCCAGCGGTGCACGGATCAGACCATTGGCGCTTTGCGTGTGAGTGGCTGCGGCAGAATCGTCGAGCTTAAAGGCCCACGCACGGCCTTGCACAAAAACCTCGACCACACCATCCGCGCAAGTGGAAACAAAATCACGCGGTCTGTGCCTGAGGGCAATCCATGGGTTAGGTTCTGTCCCAGACCCAGTTTCCAGACGACCCTGCAGCACACCATCAGGCCGCGCCTGCAATGCAACGATCCAGCGCTGCGTCCGCGAGCGAGCGGCCTGAGCCGTTACGCCGGCAGCCATTGCATGTAAAGTGATTGTGGAGATGACGGAGGCGAGCACACGCTCGTTTGAATCTCTCTGTGGAGTATCTACAGCAATAAACGTATCGAGCAAGCCTTGCGCCGCAACAGCGGCCCATATCACTGTGCGTGAATCAGGATGTTGCTGATCAAGCAATCCCCCTGACCGATGACGTTCAACAAAATCAGTCGTTGCCTGTCCTGCTCTGAATTCAGGATGTTCCAGAACTGCGCTCAGAAATGGCTGATTAGTTGGAATACCCAACACAACAGTTTGTTTAAGGGCCCCCGACAATCGGGCTAGCGCCAGATCCCTACTCTCTGCGACCGCAATAATCTTTGCAATCATCGAGTCATAATAAGACGAGACAATCGTGTCATCTCGCAGGCAGTGATCGACGCGAATGCCTTCAAGATATTCAGGCGACTGCCAACGCGCAATCACACCCGATTGAGGTAAAAAACCAGCTGCGACGTCCTCAGCGGTGAGTCGTACCTCAATCGCATGACCTTTGAATTGAACTTGATCCTGCGTCATGCTCAAGGCGGACCCTTGCGCAAGCTCAAATTGCATGGCAACCAGATCAACGCCATAGACCGCTTCGGTCACAGCATGTTCAACTTGCAGGCGAGTATTCATTTCCATGAAATAAAACTCACCATCATTGTTTAACAAGCACTCGATCGTACCCACACCCACGTAGTGGATCGAACGTGCAGCTTGTACAGCCATCACACCCATGCGCGTGCGAAGCGTCTCATCAACCGCTGGCGAGGGAGACTCTTCGATAATTTTTTGATGGCGTCGCTGCACGGAGCAATCACGCTCGCCAAAATGCACAACATTGCCAAAGACATCGCCCGCGATTTGAATTTCGACATGATGTGCGCACGTCATTGCACGCTCGAGAATTAACTCCTCCGAACCAAATGCTTGCATTGACTCGGTACGTGCGCGCGCGAGCGCATTGGGCAACTGGTCTGCGGACAAAACCAGACGCATGCCGCGTCCACCTCCGCCAGCCGCTGCTTTAACCATGACCGGAAAGCCAATCTTTACAGCCTGCGCAAGCAGATTCGAATCAGACTGATCGAGCCCCTCGTAGCCGGGTATGCAACGCACACCTGCAGCCAGCATAAGTTCTTTGGCCCGTGCTTTATTGCCCATTGCCCGGATGGATTGAGGAGTGGGCCCGATCCATACCGCGCCAGTTGCCAACACAGCCTGCGCGAATTCTGCATTTTCGGAGAGAAAGCCGTAGCCGGGATGAACAGCGTCCGCACCACTAGCTTGAATCGCATTGCATATTGATGCGATATTGAGATAAGAGGATGCAGGCTGCGATGAACCGATATGTACGGCCTGATCCGCCATCAAAACATGCAAGCTATCACGATCCTGTTCGGAGTAAACCGCTACCGTCTCAAAACCAGCCGCATGCGCAGCCCGAATCACTCTGCACGCGATCTCGCCGCGATTAGCGATCAAGATACGTCGAAAGGGTCGATAAGCTTCAGGAGAGCACTCAGCCATCATGCTTTCACCGATGCGGGCAACAATGCAATACCCTGCGCCTGGTAAACACTGCGGATGTCTTGCGCATTGAACTCCACACACCAGGGAGCTGGCTCGCGCGCACGAAATGATGCGATACCGGTCATACCTTCGTCGCGCATGGTTGCAGCGAAAGTATGC
>CAIPID010000189.1 GCA_903865015.1 uncultured beta proteobacterium
GGTTCAAATCCTGCCCCCGCAACCAAATACAACTGGTCGATCGCTTAGGCGCTCGGCCAGTTTTATTTTCAGCCGCAAGTTCATCACAAACAAGTATTTTTCTAAAAGATTCAAATCTGATTCTCGCTGAAATAAACACATCTAAGGTTCTAGATAGATGTTGCCGAACATTCCTAAACATTTAGATCTGGCCCGCACCGCGCGCATGCACATGGCACAACTCAAATGTGTCAGATACACGGATTCATCAACAGATGCGCCGCATGCAAAGCAATAAAAATTAATTGAGTAATGAGCTTAAAGAGGTCAAATCCGGAATTACAACCGAAGTTGAAACCTGTGCCACCAAGCGCTGGTGGCGAATAAACGGTGGTTGCGCAGAATAAACATGCGTAGCGTTAATGAGGACGCGCTACTAAGAGCCAGCGACTATCAGGAAGACTAATAGCCAACAAAAGAGGCAACCAGGGTTTTATTCAAACCTTCAATGTCCACTAGTGTAGCGTATTAGCAAGTAAAGCCTCAAGCTTATCAACAGAAAGAACCAGTTTTGCCTTGAAATTCAGTTGTTTTACTGCCAACTCGACCCCATCCAGACGATCTTTGCTAAGTCCCGTCGTTTTTAAACACACGACATAGTCCGCATGCTCTATCCCTAACCCTTGTAAATTGACTAGGTCAGCCGGCAATGTATCGATATCAAGCAGCAAAATAGTGGAATCGAATACATAACGTTGTCCCAAAAATGGCGCATGTTTCAGTGTGAATTTGAGAGGCCCCGGATCGGTAATGTTCGCCTCAATGATGACGCGCGCGACAGGAGGAATTTTTTTTGTGAGCGCCCGTAAAAATAAATCTCGCAAAGCATCGCCCAATCCGCTGCGCATCCCACAGCACAAACAACCCGAATCAGACGCCTCACGAACAGAAGCCAAACGTTGCAAACGCGTCGAGAGGTGCGCAGTCTGGGTATCATCGCTGGCCGTCAACACCACAGAATGATTCAGTGCCTGAGCGCGAAGCAAATGGTTCAAAAAATAAGTCTTTCCGCTTCCCGGTTTACCGAGTAATGCGATAACCGGGATTCTGCCTGCATCGCGTGAAGAAGTGAAAATCACTTATCCAGACTCGCAGGCCATTGGAAGGCAGAGGGTTGCTTATTTAAAAACCGCTGCACCGCGTCCGTGTGCCATTGGGTTGTGCGCGCCACGGCCTGCCCTGCGGCTTCGATATCCATCATCGTATCTAGAGAGCTATTCATCGAGACATTCAAAGCACGTTTGGTCATAGCAAGCGCTGCGGGTGCCGCATGCGCAAAGCAGTTCGCCATTTGTTGCGCCCGTTCGAGTACTCTTCCCTGCGGGGTGACCTCAAGCACGATACCTAGTTGCAGGGCTTGTTCGGCGCTGAGTTCACGTGCAGAGAATGCGAGCTCCTTTGCACGTTGCGCACCAACGATACGCGGTAATGTATAAAAGGCCGCACAGTCTGGAATCAGACCTAAGCGCATAAACGATAAGCAAAAGCGACTGTTAGGCGCGGCGAGCACGATATCAGCCGTCAAAGCAAGACTAAACCCTGCGCCGAACGCTGCGCCTTCCACCGCGGCGATCACAGGAATTTCCAGCCGTAAGAGGGTCTCGATCCAGGATAAGTAATCATGTCGCATCCGATCTCGGCCTTCCTCTGGAGACAAAGTACCGGCACCCATGACGCTAATATCTCCTCCAGCGCAAAAGGTCCCTCCCGCTCCAGTAATGATGAGCGCTCGCAAGTCGCGTCGAGTGGGTAATGAGAAGATCACTTCTTTGAGCTCTTCGCGCATGACCGCATCGATTGCATTTTTACGCGCAGGACGATTGAGAGTCAGCGTTGCGACCCCGTTTTTTACTTCAAAACTGATGGCTTCCAAAATAACTACCCCTATTAGCTTTCGTGGCTGGGATCAGCCGAACGTAATGAATCAATTAATCGGGCAATCTCAATACATTTTTTGAAATGATTTCTTTTTGAATTTCAGTGCTACCGCCATAAATAGTGGATGGAATCGCATTAAAAAGAATCGCGGGAATATTGAACCCTTCATCGCCCAGATCATTGGTCTGTCCCGTACCACCGTGTTCCTGTGCAGACTCAACAAGCAACATACAAATTCTCTGATAAGTGTCAGTCCCCCAGATTTTGAGTAAGGAAACACTGGGTGGTAACGGCTCACCACGTTTAACAATATCAGCAAAATGTGTATAGCCAGCGACCTGATCTGCGACATCTAGCATCAGCTCAGCATATTTAGAGACAAACACCGGATCGGTCATCAGCCCGAGATGCTGAGCCACCGTATTCAACTGGCTGAGCGCATATCTGGACTGCTTGGGGCTACCCAAAAAGATTCGCTCAAAACCAAGTAAAGCCTTGGCGATCGTCCAACCCTGATTGAGCTCACCCACTAGATTTTCAGCAGGTACGCGGACATGATCGAAAAACACTTCACAAAACTCTTCATGCCCACCGATATCTTTGATTTTTCTGATGGTGATGCCTGGCGCATCGAGATCAATCAGCAAAAAGCTGATACCTGCTTGTTTTTTAGCTTCTTTATCGGTACGGACCAAGGCAAACATATGTGTAGCGTCCTGGGCAAGCGTGGTCCAGATTTTTTGTCCATTGACCACGAATTCATTGCCATCCAGAACCGCCTCTGTGCGCAATGCAGCCAGGTCCGACCCTGCGCCAGGCTCAGAATATCCCTGACACCAGATATGTTCGCCAGCAATGATTTTCGGCAAGAACTTTTGCTGTTGCTCAGGACTGCCGCGCTGGATCAACAATGGTCCGATCATGACGACCCCCATGTCCGGCGCTCGCGCCACACCGTATTGCTCTTGCTCTTCCACATACGCAATCATTTTTTCTGGTGGTAATCCCATGCCGCCAAACTTTTTAGGCCACGCAGGTGCAACCCAACCCTGCTTGGATAACGTCATGTACCAGTCTTTTATTTCATGCCAGTACAAACGACGCGGCACATTTCGCATGTGCTCGGGATAATGTTGACTATAGAAACCGCGCAACATATTCCGGAATTCGGCCTCCGGCATATTTTCCCAGTCGGCATCCTTTGGGAACTCGGTACTGAGTTGCGCACGATCAAGCGCGGCTTCTGGCGGGCATTCACTAAAATAGCGCTTTCGATGCTGCTCAACATTGCCAAGCCAGGATGACAAATGCA
>CAIPID010000190.1 GCA_903865015.1 uncultured beta proteobacterium
ACAGATGGGTTTTGCGATTGCACTGTTTCCTAGTAGTACCGTGAGACTCACGATCAAGGCGGTCGATGACTTTCTGACTGACTTGAGAAAAACGGGAGACTCGCGCGCCTGGGTCGACAAGATGGCGTCTCTTGAACAAACAAACCATGCATTAGGCTTGAATAAAATTCGCAGCTTTGAACAGGACTTGCTTGCTAAAGAGTAATAGCGCCGCTGAGGATCACTGCTCTAGGCGGTGATCCTTAAACATTTCACGCAAGGAAAGTTTCATTAATTTTCCTGTTGCAGTCAATGGCATTTTGTCGATAAAGCTCACATCGTCCGGGATCCACCACTTGGCGACCTTGCCTTCAAAGAAGGCCAGGATCTCATTTTTAAGTGTGTCCTCATCCTGCGTGACGTCCGGTTTTTTGACGATAATTAAAAGAGGGCGTTCGTCCCATTTTGGATGATGCACAGCTATACAGGCAGCAATTAAAACGGCTGGATGTGCAACCGCTACGTTTTCGATATCAATCGATGAGATCCATTCTCCACCTGACTTAATCACGTCTTTGCTGCGGTCTGTAATCTGCATATTGCCATCGGCATCTATGGTGGAGACATCGCCAGTGGGGAACCAGCCGTCAACTAATGGGGATTGATCTGCGCGGAAGTAGTTGTTAATGACCCATGCGCCCTTGACCATCAGATCACCAAAGGCTTTGCCGTCATTGGCTAGCTGATGGCCATCACCATCAACGATTTTCATTTCAATACCGTAGAGTGATCTGCCCTGTTTTTGCAGAATATGATCTTGTTCTGCACGCGGTTTGTTCAAATCCGCTGCCTTGAGTCCGGCGACTGTTCCGATCGGCGAAAGCTCCGTCATACCCCAAGCGTGAACAACCTGCACTCCATATTCCCTGAACGATTCCATCATGGCAGGCGGGCAGGTCGAGCCTCCGATCACGGTACGTTTAAATGCGTGGAAAGTGCGTTTATTTTCTTTTACATACTGCAGCAAACCAGCCCATATCGTTGGGACACCTGCAGACATCGTGACGTGCTCGGAATCGATTAGTTCGAATAACGACTCACCATCGAGTTTTGCACCGGGAAAAACAATTTTTGCTCCTGTCATCGGACAGCTATAAGGGGTACCCCAGGCATTAACATGAAACATGGGTACGACGGGCATGATGACTTCTGCGCTTGAAATACTCAGAGAGCCGGGAAGTGCCGAGGCATAGGCGTGCAAAACGGTAGAGCGATGGCTGTATAACGCACCCTTTGGTCGGCCGGTTGTGCCAGAGGTATAGCAAAGCGCGGAGGCTGCGTACTCGTCAAATACAGGCCAGTCATAGTCGCCTTTTTCTTGTGCGATCAGTGTTTCGTAACAAGCTAATTGCACATGGTCAGAGGCAGGCATTTTTTCCGCATCGCTCAGACAAATCCAGTGCTGGACTGTCGGACACTGAGGAACCATTTTTTCTATTAATGCCAAAAAGCTAACGTCAAAAAATATGACGTTATCCTCGGCATGGTTAATGATGTAGGAGATTTGCTCTTCGAATAAGCGAGGATTGATCGTATGGCACACCGATCCACTGCCAGAGATCCCGTAATAGAGTTCGAGATGGCGATAACCATTCCAGGCGAGTGTGCCAACCCGGTCGCCTGGTCCCACGCCGAGTCTGGACAGCATCTGTGCAACTTGCCGCGCACGCTGCTCACAGTCAGCATAGGTATATCGGTGAATATCCCCCTCGGTACGGCGGGAGACGATTTCAGTCACGCCGTAATTATTTTTTGCGTGTGTCAGCAGGCTCGAGATCATCAGCGGCTGAGACATCATCTGACTCATGAGTAGTGCGTTGGATTCAATCGTAGTGGGCATGCGAGATCTCCTTGCTGTCTGCAAAAAATGAACGACTACAAATTATGATGCGTTTACGGCACGCTGGATAATTAACGAGGTGTCATACGAATCGCACCGTCCAGACGTATCGTTTCTCCATTGAGCATGGGGTTCTCAAGGATGTGCAATGCTGTCATTGCAAACTCGTCCGGATGTCCGAGTCTTGCAGGGTGGGGCACGGATGCGCCTAGCGATGCTTTGACCGGCTCGGGCAGCCTTGCCAGGAGAGGCGTGTCAAAAATACCCGGTGCAATTGTGCATACACGAATGTGACGTTGTGCAAGATCACGCGCCGCGACCAGCGTCATGCCTACAATGCCTGCCTTGGCTGATGCGTAAGGAACCTGGCCAATCTGGCCTTCGTAGGCGGCCACTGATGCCGTCAGCACGCATACACCGCGTTCATGATCAATGAGCTCGTTTTTTGCCATACGCACGGCCGCAAGTCGCAGAGCATTAAAGGTACCGATTAAGTTCACACGAATCACATCCTCGAATTTTTCGAGTGAGCCAGGCGTCCCATCTTTTTCAACGAGTCGCAATGCGCCTCCGTAGCCTGCGCAGTTAATCAGCGCACGTAAAGGAGCCAGCGACTCGGCCACATCGTAGACGTGATTCATTTGTTCTGGATTGCAAACATCTGCTTGTACGAATCTGGCGCGTTCGCCTAACGAATCTATGACTGATTCGCCACGCTCTGCGGAGTGATCGGCAATCACGACCGATACGCCTTTCGCTAATAATTGCCGCGCACAGGCGAGACCGAGACCCGAGGCGCCGCCGGTGATGACGGCAGACATATTTTGTAATTTCATGATCTATCCTTAATTTAATCGAGAGACAACTTGCTGTGGTCTATCAGATCGCCCCAGCGCGTGACCTCAACGCTCACAAATTTGCTGAATGCCGGCTGTGGGCTGCCACCGGGAAGACCGCCCATTTCAATGAATTTATTTTTTATCTCAGGGTCGTTCAGTACTGCAATCAAATTGTCCTGAATGATTTTTTGAGTCTCGGGGGGTGTTTGCGCGCGAATAAAAAATCCTAACCATCCTGTCACGACGAAATCCGGATAGCCAGACTCACGCATGGTGGGCACGTCTGGCAAACTCGTTACGCGTTGGGCACTTGTGACGGCAAGTGCGCGCAATTTACCTGCTTGAATCTGGGGGAGTGCCTGCGTCAGGTTGTCGAACATGAATGCCGTTTCTCCCGATAACACTGACATGGTTGCAGGCATCGAGCCTTTGTAAGGGATATGCAGCGCATCGGTTTGTGTCTGCACTTTAAACATTTCGGGCATCAGGTGAGTCAGTTGGCCAATCCCCGCAGAGGGGTAGGTAAGTTTGCCAGGCTCTTTTTTAAGTTGGGCAACTAAGTCAGCAACATTTTTGATGGGTGAGTCTGCGTTAACAACCAATACATTCGCAAAGGAGATGAGATCGCTGATTGCGATAAAGTCAGCAGGCTTGTAGGAGTTATTTTTATACGCCTTGTAATTGACTGCATTCGAGCCTGTATTTCCAACTAGCAGCGTGTATCCATCCGCTGGATTTTTAAGGAGTGCCTGCACCCCAAGAATGCCACCCGTGCCAGGTTTGTTTTCCACCACAATCGTCTGACCGAGACGCTGACTTAATTTTTGTGCAACGAGTCTTGTTGGGATGTCCGTCGTGCCGCCAGCGGCCCCAGGTACGATCATCGTCAGGCTGTGGCTTGGCCAGGCATTGGTGTTTTGTGCAGAAGTGACTGGGATTGAGGCCACAGTCAGTCCAAGATACGCCATAGCTTTAAACGTTTGGCGAGGGACGTGGCTCAGGATGTTTTTCAAGTTTGTCTCCGGTTCAACTCTTTTTAAGAAATTAATTTCTTTGAGTCTTTTATATTGCTTAATGCTTGTTGCCTAAGCCTACCTGAGTCAAACCCTTTGTGCAACTTAGATTGATTGTCTAAAAAAGATACGGCTGACAAATAGCCGCATGGCTCCCCTTGGGCGAATACGCTTGAAACAAAACTAACATACCGCAGGTCGAGCCAAACATTTTTGACTGATTGTGTCCTACACCGACAACCTCGTAAGCAAGGTGATTGATTTTTGTAGATCGGCCGGCAAGAAATCGCTCGTATCGAACATAGGCTTGCGCGCGAGCGAGTCTGGTCGGACCCTGTGCGAGAGCAGGGCAGGATTTATCGAGGAATTTATGATCCGGGTCGCGATCGTCGCCGCCCATCAGGTAGACAACATTGCGGTACGAGTAGCGTTTAAATAACGCTTGGCCTGAATTACCCTGTCCATAGGGAATCATGTCTTGCATGCCATAGCGATAGTCGTTAAAGGCTGGGCAGTGCGCTGCGGAGAATTCCTTGAAAGTTTGTTCTGTCGGTCGCTGCGTATTGAAATAAAGAAAGCTCGAGGGATTGGCCACGACATAACGTAACTCTACGCTGCGCGCCCGAATGCGTTCATCCACCTGGTTAAGGACTGCGTAACGCTGTACGAGCTGCGCCCCAGCGGAGTGGCCTGCCAGGGTTACGTTTGTTAGATTTGGGTAATTGACTTGATCTGTGATTTTTAGCAATAAGTCGTCTAACACTTTGAATGCACTCAGCGCAAAAGGATTCACTGCGAGAGGATTCATTTTTGCATCCAAGCCTGCAGACCAGTCGCGCGTCCCCCAGCGTGGCATATTTTCAAAACCTGTTGCCTCGTCCTGTACCCCAGGGAAATTGGGTGCGAGGATCAGAATGTCTGATGCGGCGCGCCCGGATTCTTTTAATAAAGATTCGCCCGCTGCAAAGTAATCATCGCCGTTCCTTTTGATGCCGTGGATGATGATGACGATCTCCCGGATGCGGGTGAGGTCGGTATTTAAATCATGGTTAGCGTAGACAGGAAACTCGTAGCCTTCAGAGGCTGATCCGAGTTTGACGCGTTGCCAATCGGTCGCAAGCGCTGCGGAGGTGGCTAGGCAGATAAAGAGTGCTGCAATGCAAATACGGAGGGATTTCAAGGCATACCTTAGATAAGTTGAGGGTGACGGGTATAAGCAGAATATTACAGTGCAACAGGTACACGCCAGAATTCATTAAAATGAGGTCCCTACGCTGGAGTACGCATGACAAATTCTCAACCTAAACCGCCACGCATGCTGACCCTGACTGAGTTGGCTGCCTTGATTAAAGGCTATCGCAAGCTCAAAGAGTGGAGTCAGGAGGATTTAGCCGAGCTCTCCATGCTTTCGGTTGATCAGGTTGCTGAGGTCGAGAGTGGCCTGAGTAACGATGCGGATACGTTGCGTGCTCTGGCACAGGCTTTTGGATTTGCCGATATTGATGTATTCAATAAGCCCATCCATATACCGCGCCTGCAGGATGACGAACCAGAAACAGAGCCTGCACAAAGCGACTCAACTGCCTTAGAGGCCTTTGTACTGTCAACGGGTGAGGAACTTGGCGAGTTGGTGCTCAACAGTACCGCGCTTGCAGTCAGCCGTTCATTTGAGCTTGGCATGCAGGCAGATAAGGTCTTTGAGGCACTCACAGATTACGTGAGGGAGTATCGCGAGTATTTCGAGGAATACTCCGCATTGAGAATTAGTCAGATTCACGAGGAGTTTCAGGAATATCTGACGGAGCTTAAAGGCTTTGGCGTGTCGATCAGCTACGCCACACGCGTCTTGCCTGAGGAGATAAATAAGGATAAAAGCTCCAAACCGGCGCTAGCGCTATACCTGGTCGCGTTTCCAGTCGGTGAGGAGCCAGAGTCCTTTCTGGTTTACCCACCAGAGGCCAGGTGAATCACCCAGGCCAGTGTCAGCGCGCACGGTGTAAAGGAAAGGAC
>CAIPID010000191.1 GCA_903865015.1 uncultured beta proteobacterium
CGGCTCATCGAGAAACAACAACTCAGGGTCAAGTGCCAACGCACGGGCGAGCGCGACACGTTTGATCATGCCACCGGACAGATCGGAGGGCATCAAGGCCGCATCACGCGCAGTCAGACCCATCCAGCTCAATCGCATCAATACAACGTCACGAATCAGATCCTCGGGCAAATGATGGATCTCGCGTAACGGCAGAGCAACGTTATCAAAGACGGGCAGCGCTGAAAACAAAGCGCCCGCCTGAAACAACATACCCCAGCGATGCGTCAGGGCAATTCTTTCAGGGCCCACGTAGTCGTGCACAGGTTTACCAAAAACTTTGACCTCGCCTGACTGGGGGAAATCCAGGCCCAGGATCTGTCTGAGCAGCGTTGTTTTACCAGAACCCGAGCCACCTACCAGTGCCAGAATTTCTTTCGGGAACACTTGTAAATTCAAGTGCTCATGCACAACGTGCGCACCGAATGCGGTCGTCAGGTCTTGCACATCAATGATCGGCGTATCAGCCATCAAATATTCATCTCATTGAAAATGATGGCGTAAATCGCATCAATCAGAATCACGCCCGTGATCGCTGTCACGACCGAAGCGGTGGTGCCTTTGCCCAAACTTTCGGTATTAGGCTCGATACGCAAACCAAAATGACAGGCAACCAGAGCAATCCATACGCCGAAGGTCACGCCTTTGATCATGCCAATCCAATAGTTTTTAATACCAATCGCATCAGGCAGTCGTTCAGCAAACCAGACCACCGACAGGCCGAGCTGGAATTTTGCTGCCAACATGCCGCCGAGCAATGCCATCGCATCGGTCCAGAGGACCAACAGCGGCATCGTCAGCGCAAGCGCCAGCACGCGTGGCAAAATCAACCGCTGCCCCTCGGAGATACCCATCACGGCCATCGCATCGAGCTCTTGCGTGACACGCATCACGCCGATTTGCGCAGTAATGGATGAGCCTGAGCGACCTGCCACAAGGATCGCAGCCAGGACAGGGCCAAGTTCTCGTACAATCGCCACGCCGAGCAACTTGACGATGAACTGTCCCGCACCAAAAACCGCCAATTGCTGCGCCGACAGGTAAGACAGCACGATACCGATCAAAAAACCAACCAACGCAGTGATGCCCAGCGCCTGCGCACCGGTACGAAAAATCTGCGCAGAAATTTCGCGCCAAGGACCACGTAAGGGGCGGGTCACAAAGCCGACAAAGTTAAAAAGCAAACTCCCCAGCAACAGCAGCAACATGCGGCCATGATCAAAGGAGGTTAAGAGCCCTTGTCCCATCGTGCGTATCCAGCCGAACCAGTCGGTCGCGGCGGGTGACGGGGCCGCGGCAACCGGGTGTTCTGCCAGAATTTTAAATAAGGCTTGCTGGCCAGCAGATAAGTCCGTGCCTGCCGGGATCGCCTGCCCCCAGTACTGCCACAGGACTTGCGCCCCCACTGCATCGAGGCGTTCAATCCCAGACAAATCCCACTTAACAGACACACCAACGGCTTGGAGCGCATGACGACGACGATCGACCTCATGGCTTAGTGATAACGCCTGCACATTCCAGTCACCCGACAGACGGCAGACTCCCGCCGACTCCGATACCGGCAAAGCTGTCGCGTCAGTCTTTAAAGACATCACCATATAGGATTAACTTTCACTTAAAAAACTCTTAAAAACCATAGTTCACATCATAAAGCAGTCAAGGGTCGGTAAAATGCTTATTCGAAGATTTCTTCCCCTTAAATTTGGGATCTTGGCCAACTAAACCGAGACGACTCAATCCACCTCTCCAGCCTCAGAGACGATGATATCTGCACTGACTCCATTACTGCCTGACATTACGAGCCTGCAATGGCTTGAAAGCACAGGCTCGAGCAATGCGGATCTCATGCAACGCGCACGCCAG
>CAIPID010000192.1 GCA_903865015.1 uncultured beta proteobacterium
CGCGAGCACGTAAAAGCGATTGCCGATCGTATTCAGGAGTTGTCGGACCGTTCGTATTTTGAATTGCCTGGCCTTAACACGCCAGAGATGGTATTTATGTTTATTCCGATCGAGTCTGCGTTTGTCGAGGCCTTAAAGGCGGATGAGAATTTGTTTCAAAAAGCGATTGAGCAAAATGTTTTAGTCGCCACCCCCACCACACTTTTAACCAGTCTCAATATTGTGCGTCAGCTCTGGCGCTTTGAAGAACAAAACGCGCATAGTGCTGAGCTCGCCGATCGGGCCGGTAAGGTCTACAAAAAATTAGTCACATTTTTGTCGAGTCTTGAAAACGTCGGCAAGCAACTTGATCGGGCGCGTGAGTCCTATGACCAGGCCATGGGTCAGCTGGTGCATGGCAAAGGCAATCTGATCAGTCAGGCAAAAGATTTTGAAAGACTGGGTGTCTCTGTCCAGAATGCCTTGCCAGAGAATTTGCTCGCCCGTGCGGCCCTTGAGCTGGAACATCATGTTGAACCAAAGATCGCTGAAGATTAACAATCACGCGTTCTGAATAGATAAATCTTGTTACAAAAAACTGCCATGTAATTTTGTTAATTTGCGGTCTGTGCGTATTGAGCCCCGTAATCAGTACAGATATCATCTCTATTTAACGATGTGAGGCAGGGGATGGCTAATATGCAAGCAAAAATGGCTAATTTTGAGGCATTTCAAATCGACACCTGCGATCGACTGGCACGTATCGAGACGCGTCTGGATACGTTTGCCACTAAAGAAGATATCAAAGAACTCAAAGCAGATCTTTATAAGAATCTGCACGGCATGACTTGGAAACTAATCGGCAGCGCCTCAACTTTAGTCGCTATCGTTTATTACATTGCCAAAACCGTGCATTGATTGAGTTTCAGTCCTTTAGTTTCAGTCCTTTAGTTTCAGTCCTTATTTTGCTCAACGACCATATGCGTATGCGCAGCTTTCAATAACGGACATGCCACGCCTTTTTCCTCGCCCCGCTTGATCATTTCGCCCAGGATGTGTTCGTGTTCAGTCATATTGCCCTGAATCAAATCACGCATCATAGAGGCTGCAAAGCCTGAGCCAACCTTTGTGAGTAAGTCAATCGAACGTTTCTGTGCCGATTCTTTGGTTGGAAAGCCATTCGCTTGGGCGATCGCACATGTTTCTGCGTAAAAACTTGTCATCGTCTCAATACCCCAGGGAGCTGAGGCGATCTTGCCCACATTGCCACGACACAGCGTAGTCATGCCAGCAAGGGTCGACAGATACACCCATTTGTCCCAGAGCGATTGTTCGATGTTTTCGCTATAGAGTTTGTCAAAAGATGCCTTTTCGCACAGGGCGAAAAACTCTCTGGCTAATGCTTCGTGCGCAGAGGCGCGATGGCCGACAGTCAGGGTACCCAGATCGGTTAGTTGTTTGACTGCACCTGTACTCGAGATCGTGGCAGCGATTTGTGCGACACCGCCCATCACACGATCTTTGCCGAATTTTTCGTCCAGCGTCTGAATGTGACTCAGACCGTTCAGAAAGGGTAGGAATACGCCCTTGGCACTTGCCCC
>CAIPID010000193.1 GCA_903865015.1 uncultured beta proteobacterium
AGCCCTTTAAGTTCAGGCTTCTTTTGCACCACCCTGTTTAAAAAACGTCCTTGAGGACGTTTTTTTTCGCCACTTCAAATAGCTTTCAGCCAAAACTCCGGCAGGAAACACTCAGCAACCAGCAGCGGATACCCGTACCTCCAGAATACCGAGCGTCGTGCAAGCAATGTTTGGTGGGCGCCGTGTTTGGACCCGGAGCCTTGAATGCTGAGAGTCGTTTTATACAAGGGAATCGCACGATTGAGCCGTGCAACTTCAAATGCTGAGCGTACGATCGCACGCTGGTTATACAGAATGTCTGCGAGTGGGCGGCTCCTGAGTCGCCGCATGCCTTGCCACACTCCATGAGAGGCCATAAGCGGCGCCAGGCTGCGTGCAATAACGCAGTCTGTGCCATCTATGCTCATCACAACCTCGCGCACCCATACCGGGCTATACGCAGGCAATTTCAAACAACGCGCTTCATCAGGCGAAAGGCCACAGGCAAATTCATTGTTCACACGTAGTTTGAGCGATCCTAGCGCGCGTAAGCCAGTCGTGAGCGCTCCCGCGCGCATCAGCCATTGCTTTTGGGTGCGACACAGTGAGGCGGCAGGCTTGAGCTTCCAGTGGCTATTCGTGGCAAATATCGGCATCAAATGTTCCGGCAAACCCCGCTTTTGATGGCGGGGGAGATGTCAAGGGTTGTATTATCGCAAGTTATGGAAAAAGTTCGCATTTCAAAATTATTGGCTGAACGCGGTATTTGTTCGCGTAGAGAGGCTGACACCTATATCGAGCGGGGCTGGGTCAAGGTCGATGGTGTGGTGGCTACGCTCGGTGAGCGTGCTTTACCATCACAGTCACTTACTCTGGATCGCGCAGTGTCGACCCAGCAAACAGCGCTCGTGACGATCTTGGTACATAAACCCATGGGGTATGTGTCGGGTCAGGCTGAGGATGGGTACACACCTGCTGTCGCACTGATTCAAGAGCAGAATCGCGCTCAAAACGATCGTAGCCCAATCAGCTTCAATCGTAACCATTTGCGTGGACTCGCGGTTTCGGGGCGACTCGATATAGATTCGACCGGATTACTCGTCTTGACGCAGGATGGTCGCGTCGCGCGACAGCTGATCGGAGAGCATTCCGAGGTCGAAAAGGAATATCTGGTCCGCGTACAGGGCCGGCTTGCACCGGGCAGCTTAGAGCTGTTGAATGAAGGTCTTTCGTTAGACGGTAAAAAACTCAAACGTGCCCAGGTTCGATGGCAAAACGAAGATCAGCTGCAGTTCATCCTGCGCGAAGGCAAAAAACGCCAGATTCGTCGTATGTGTGAATTGGTGGGTCTAAAAGTTGTGGGTTTAAAACGAGTCAGGATCGGGCAGATTTCACTTGGAGATCTACCCGTTGGTCAGTGGCGTTATCTGCGTCCTAACGAAAAATTCTAATTCGAAAAATTCTAAACCAACTCAATCGGCCAGGTAATCGAGTTTCCAGGCCGAGCGATCGTCCTGGCTTAAGGCTTTCTCGAGGAATGGCAGAGTTTCTTTTAAGCTTGCCGCCAGTGTCCAGGGTGGGTTGATCACAAACATTCCACTGCCGTGCAGCCCCAGACCATCAGGCGCCGTCTTATGCACAGTCAGGCTTGCATGGACCCAACTCTTTGCGCCTAATTTTTCAAGCTGTCGGGGGAGCTCCTGCGCCTCGCGACGCTGAACCTGCGGATACCAGATCGCGTAACAACCCGTCGGGAATCGCTGCATTGCATCACGTACCGTGTCCACGACCCGGCGATAGTCTTTTTTATCTTCATAGGACGGGTCAATCAATACGATTGCCCGGCGCGTTGGCGGAGGGATGTGGGCTTTTAACCCAGCAAATCCGTCTGCGGCATAGAGTGTCGCTTGTTTGAGGGTCCTGCCTCCGCGCTGCTCCATATTCAGCAACAGAATTTCGGCTTCGGTAGGGTGCATTTCAAAGAAACGAAACTTATCCTGTTCGCGGCATGCGTCCAGCGCGATCCACGGAGAACCTGGATATATTTTTAGCTGTCCATCCGGATTCAGATCTTTAATGATGTCCAGATACTCTCGCACGGCAGTGGGGCAGTTTTTGGCATCCCATATTTTGCCGATGCCCTCTGCATACTCCGTACGTTTTTGGGCCCACTGACCGCCCAGATCGTAAAGCCCAGCGCCGGCATGTAAATCGATAAACCAGTAGGCAACATCTTTCTGGTTGTAGTAATTAATAAGCTGGGTCAACACCGTGTGCTTGAGCACATCGGCATGGTTGCCTGCATGA
>CAIPID010000194.1 GCA_903865015.1 uncultured beta proteobacterium
AACATGAGCATGAGCGACCCAATCGCCGATATGCTGACTCGCATTCGTAATGCGCAGCAGGTAGACAAAGTATCGGTAACCATGCCCTCCTCCAAGCTGAAAGCAGCTATTGCTGCCGTGCTTCAGGATGAAGGCTATGTTGATGGTTTCCAGATTAAAGGCACAGCTGCAAAGCCTGAGTTGGAAATTACCCTGAAGTACTATGCTGGCCGTCCAGTGATCGAGCGCATCGAACGCGTTTCGCGCCCTGGCCTGCGTATCTACAAAGGTCACGGCAACATTCCTCAAGTCATGAACGGCTTGGGTGTGGCCATCGTATCCACTTCACGTGGTGTGATGACCGATCGCAAAGCGCGCGCCAATGGCGTGGGCGGCGAAGTGTTGTGCTACGTGGCTTAAGGAGAGAACCTAATGTCACGTATCGCTAAATATCCAGTCGAACTCCCTAAGGGTGTTGAGGCTTCTATCAAGTCAGACATGATTACAGTCAAAGGCCCCTTGGGCACATTGACTCAGGCATTGAATGGCGACGTTATTATTAACGAAGATGGCGGCAAGCTGTCATTCATCGTTGCTAACGACTCGCGTCAAGCTAAAGCCATGTCAGGCACAATGCGCGCACTGGTCAACAATATGGTTGTCGGTGTAAGTAAAGGTTTTGAGCGCAAGCTGAGCCTGGTGGGTGTGGGTTACCGCGCTGCCGTTCAGGGTAATGCAATCAAACTTCAACTCGGTTTTTCGCATGACGTCGTTCACGGCATGCCAGAAGGCGTGAAAGCTGAATGCCCCACTCAGACGGAAATCGTCCTGAAAGGGTCAAACAAGCAGGTTGTTGGTCAGGTCGCTGCAGAGATTCGTGCATACCGTCCTCCCGAGCCCTACAAAGGCAAAGGCGTTCGTTATTTCGATGAGCACGTCACGATCAAAGAAACCAAGAAGAAATAATCGCGCAAACAAGGAAACATCATGGACAAAAAAATTTCCCGTTTGCGTCGTGCAGTGCCGACGCGTAAGAAAATCGCTGAGTTGCGAGTTAATCGCCTCCAGGTTTTCCGCTCGAATCTGCATATTTATGCAAACATTATTTCACCCGAAGGTGACGTTGTTCTGGTTTCGGCCTCAACAGTAGAACCTGAAGTGCGTCAACAGTTGGCTAGCCAATCTGGTGCAGGCAGCAACACTGCTGCAGCAACCTTGATTGGTAAGCGCGTTGCTGAGAAAGCGAAAGCTGCAGGCATCGAGCTGGTTGCTTTTGATCGCTCGGGTTTCCGTTACCACGGCCGTGTTAAAGCCTTGGCCGATGCCGCGCGTGAAGCCGGTCTGAAGTTTTAAGCGAGGAATAGTCAAATGGCTAAAGAACAACGCAAGAACGCTCCTGAAGAGCGAGATGACGGCCTCCGCGAAAAGATGATTGCGGTTAACCGCGTCAGTAAAGTCGTAAAAGGTGGTCGTACCATGAGCTTTGCAGCTCTGACCGTAGTTGGCGACGGCGATGGCCGCGTCGGTATGGGCAAAGGCAAAGCACGTGAAGTGCCCGTGTCAGTTCAAAAAGCAATGGAACAAGCTCGTCGCGAGATGTTCAAAGTTGCTTTGAAAAACGGCACATTGCATCACACCGTGGTCGGTAAGCATGGCGCCTCAAAAGTGCTGATTTCGCCAGCTGCAGAAGGTACTGGCGTGATTGCCGGCGGCCCAATGCGCGCTATTTTTGATGTAATGGGTGTGCGTAACGTCGTGGCGAAAAGCCTCGGCTCAAGCAACCCTTACAACATGGTTCGTGCCACGCTGAATGGTTTGCGCGCGTCTCTCACTCCGTCGGATGTTGCCGCTAAGCGTGGCAAGACCGTCGAAGAGATTTTGGGGTAAGTCATGGCTCAAAAACAAGTCAAAGTGACCCTGGTCCGTTCGACCATCGGTACCAAACAAGACCATCGCGACACCGTTCGCGGTCTGGGTCTGCGTCGTGTCAACAGCAGCAAAGTGCTGATCGACACACCCGAAGTTCGCGGGATGATCAATAAAGTTGATTACCTCGTGACTGTTTCGGAAGTTTGAAAGGAAACACGATGTCGATTACTCAACTCAATACGATTAAGCCTGCAGAAGGTTCCACACACGCCAAGCGTCGCGTAGGTCGCGGCATTGGTTCGGGTCTGGGCAAAACTGCTGGTCGCGGCCACAAAGGTCAAAAATCACGTTCAGGCGGCTTTCATAAAGTCGGCTTTGAAGGTGGTCAGATGCCTTTGCAACGTCGTCTGCCAAAGCGTGGTTTCTCTACGCTTGACGGTCATCTGTATGCTCAGATCCGTTTGTCAGATTTGCAAGCTCTGCCTGTCGAAGAAGTCGACGTTCAGATCCTTAAGCAAGCTGGTGTGGTTGGTGTCCAGGTTCGTTACGTCAAAGTTTATAAGTCAGGTGAACTGACACGCAAAGTTACCCTTAAAGGTATCAGCGCGACTGTTGGCGCGCGTGCTTCAGTTGAAGCCGCTGGCGGCAGTATTGCTTAAGACGGATCACAGATAGCATGGCAACAGCACAGACAACAGGTAAAGCAGCACCGAAATTTGGCGACCTCAAACGTCGACTGATATTTCTGGTGTTGGCTCTGGTGGTTTACCGCCTGGGCACGCACATTCCTGTTCCTGGTATCAATCCGGACGCATTGGCAGACTTATTCCGTCAGAATCAGGGCGGTATCCTCGGTTTGTTCAATATGTTCTCGGGTGGTGCGTTGTCACGCTTCTCGATCTTTGCTCTTGGGATCATGCCCTATATCTCTGCATCGATCATTATGCAGCTGATGTCAGTGGTTGTGCCTTCCTTAGAGGCGATTAAGAAAGACGGTGAAGCTGGCCGTCGAAAGATTACACAGTACACGCGTTACGGTACGGTTTTGTTAGCACTGATTCAGGCTGTTGGTATTTCAGTGGCGCTTGAGTCACAGCCAAACCTGGTGATTGAGTCTGGCATGATGTTCCGTATGACCACGGTTGTTACACTGGTAACTGGCACGATGTTTGTTATGTGGCTGGGTGAACAGATTACTGAGCGCGGTTTAGGTAACGGTATTTCGATCCTTATTTTCTGCGGTATTGTTTCAGGATTGCCTGGCGGTTTAGCAGGGCTTCTGGATCTGGTTCGCACCAATGCAATGTCAGCTTTATCGGCACTGTTTATTGTTGCACTTGTTATTGCAGTAACAGCTTTTGTTGTGCTGGTTGAGCGTGGTCAACGCAAGATCACGGTGAATTACGCAAAACGTCAGGTTGGTAACAAAGTTTACGGTGGACAAACGTCACATCTGCCTTTGAAACTCAACATGGCTGGTGTGATTCCTCCGATCTTTGCTTCTTCGATCATTTTGTTCCCGGCAACAATTACTAGCTGGTTTTCAAGTAGCGAAAACATGCGTTGGTTAAGCGATCTGGCAGCTGCATTAGCACCACGTCAACCGCTCTATATCACCCTGTACGCCACAGCGATTATTTTCTTCTGTTTCTTTTATACCGCGTTGGTTTTTAATAGCCGTGAAACAGCAGATAATTTAAAGAAGAGCGGTGCGTTTGTACCCGGGATTCGTCCAGGTGAACAAACAGCAAAGTTTATCGACAAGATTTTGATGCGGTTGACTTTGGCTGGTGCCTTGTACATCACGTTGGTGTGTTTGTTACCAGAGTTCTTAGTCATGCGTTGGAATGTACCGTTTTACTTCGGCGGCACCTCTTTGCTGATTATTGTTGTAGTTACGATGGACTTCATGGCTCAGGTTCAGGCCTACATGATGTCACACCAGTACGATTCACTGCTCAAGAAGTCTAACTTCAAGGGCTCGAATCTGCCAATGAGATAAGCGAGAGCAATGTCAAAGGACGACGTCATTCAAATGCAGGGTGAGATTCTTGAGAATCTTCCCAATGCAACATTCCGCGTTAAGCTGGAAAACGGCCATGTAGTTTTGGGTCATATTTCCGGCAAGATGCGTATGCATTACATCCGGATTTTGCCGGGCGATAAAGTCACAGTGGAACTCACCCCCTATGACCTTACACGCGCCAGAATCGTTTTCCGCTCTAAATAAGCGGCTGGGTTACGTAAATAACAGGAATAAACCATGAAAGTAATGGCATCGGTTAAGCGGATCTGCCGCAACTGTAAAATTATTAAACGTCACGGCGTAGTGCGAGTAATTTGCACTGATCCGCGTCACAAACAGCGTCAGGGCTAATCATGATTAGCCTCATCGCAACGTATTAAATCAAGGAACAGTCATGGCCCGTATTGCTGGCATCAACATTCCGCCGCATCAGCACGCAGAGATCGGCCTGACCGCCATTTTTGGCATCGGTCGCACTCGCTCACGTAAAATCTGTGAATCAGCTGGTGTGCCTTTGAACAAAAAGGTCAAAGATCTCACCGACGCAGAACTCGAGCGTATCCGTGAACACGTAGGTGTGTTTGCGGTCGAAGGCGACCTGCGACGCGAAGTACAGCTCTCGATCAAGCGATTGATCGATCTGGGTACCTATCGCGGCATGCGCCATAAGCGCGGCCTGCCCGTTCGCGGTCAACGCACTCGCACCAACGCCCGTACCCGCAAGGGACCACGTCGCGCTGCTGCAAGTCTGAAGAAATAATAAGGATTAGACGATGGCTAAAGCTTCTGGCAGCGGCGCTACACGCGTTCGCAAAAAAGTCAAAAAGAACGTATCGGACGGCATTGCGCACGTTCACGCGTCTTTTAACAACACTATCATCACAATCACCGATCGTCAGGGCAATGCTCTGTCATGGGCAACGTCTGGTGGTGCTGGTTTCAAAGGCTCACGTAAATCGACACCGTTTGCAGCACAGGTTGCAGCAGAAACGGCCGGTAAAGTGGCAATTGAATACGGCATCAAGACGTTGGAAGTTCGCATCAAGGGTCCAGGCCCAGGTCGCGAATCTTCAGTACGCGCCTTAAATGCGTTGGGTATTAAGATTTCGAGCATTGCCGATATCACACCCGTACCGCACAACGGCTGCCGTCCACCTAAGCGTCGTCGTATCTAAGGGGTATCCACATGGCACGTTACACTGGTCCCAAATGCAAACTCTCACGTCGTGAGGGCATTGATCTGTTCTTGAAAAGCGCGCGTCGCTCACTCGAATCAAAGTGCAAACTTGATTCCAAGCCAGGTCAGCATGGTCGCACTTCAGGTGCTCGTACATCAGACTACGGTCTTCAGTTGCGCGAAAAGCAAAAAATGAAGCGTATGTACGGCATTATGGAAAAGCAATTCCGTAAATACTTTGCAGAAGCAGAACGTCGTAAAGGCAACACCGGCGAACAACTGATCCAGTTGCTTGAGTCGCGCCTTGATAACGTTGTTTACCGCATGGGCTTTGGCTCAACACGTGCAGAAGCGCGTCAGCTCGTTTCACACCGTGCAATCGAGCTTAACGGTCACACTGCAGATATTCCTTCAATGCTGATCAAGTCTGGCGATATCATCTCCATTCGTGAAAAAGCCAAGAATCAGGTTCGTATCCGCGAATCAATGGATCTGGCTTCAGGCAATGGCATCCCCCAGTGGGTTGACGTTGACACAGCAAAGCTGGTCGGTACTTTTAAACAAGTTCCTGATCGCGCTGACGTCGCTCGTGATATCAACGAGTCGATGGTTGTGGAATTGTATTCGCGTTAATTTTGATGTTGTGGGTGGCGGACTGCAAGGTCTGTCATACGCAGTATTCAAGCTCACCCGCTTGGTTGCATTGGTCGTTTTAATACGATCAATCCGACAAGCGGGTTTTGTACCAGTTAATTCTGCACAAATATTCTTTACGAATTGTTAGTGTTGTATTCTCACGCCGGGTAACCGGTCCCCATCAGCCTTATCGGTGTAACGAGCCGAGGGTATTGAAAAGGAAATGTCACGATGTCAGGTTTTCTCAAGCCACGCTCTATCGAAGTCGAACCAGTTGGCACCAACCATGCCAAGATCATTATGGAGCCGTTTGAACGCGGCTACGGCCATACTTTAGGTAACGCCTTGCGTCGTATCCTGTTGTCTTCAATGACAGGTTACGCTCCAACCGAAGTGCAGATCACTGGCGTTGTGCATGAGTATTCAACTATCCCTGGCGTTCGCGAAGACGTCGTGGACATCCTGTTGAACCTGAAAGGCGTTGTGTTTAAACTGCACAGCCGTGACGACGTGACCCTGGTGCTGCGCAAGCAAGGCGCTGGTCCAGTTTTTGCATCAGATATCGAATTGCCCCATGACGTTGAAATCGTCAATCCAGGCCAGGTGATTGCTACCCTGACTGAATCGGGCAAACTTGAAATGCAGATCAAGGTCGAAAAGGGCCGTGGTTATGTTCCAGGTAACGTTCGCGCACTGATCGATGATCGCGCACACACAATTGGCCGTATCGTGTTGGACGCATCGTTCAGCCCCGTGCGCCGTGTGAGCTACGCTGTTGAAAACGCTCGAGTTGAGCAGCGTACCGATCTGGACAAACTGGTACTCGACGTTGAAACAAACGGTGTGATTTCTCCCGAAGAAGCCGTGCGTCAGTCAGCACGTATCCTGATGGATCAGATTTCAGTATTCGCAGCACTAGAAGGCGCTGGTGATTCATACGAAGCACCAAGCCGCGGCACACCACAAATCGATCCAGTTCTGTTGCGTCCGGTCGACGACCTCGAGTTGACCGTTCGTTCAGCAAACTGCCTCAAAGCAGAAAATATTTATTACATCGGCGATCTGATTCAGCGCACCGAAAACGAATTGCTCAAGACACCAAACCTTGGTCGTAAGTCACTCAACGAAATCAAAGAAGTCCTGGCTGCGCGCGGCTTGACTTTGGGCATGAAGCTTGAGAACTGGCCACCAATGGGCCTCGAGCGTCCATAATTTTGTTATAGTACGTTCCCCAACCGGACCGCAGCTTAGCTGATAGAAGATCCGGTTTAACCGAGCAAAGCGCTTCGAGCAAAATGCTCATTTATATAGATTCATAAAGGAAATATCATGCGTCACGGTAATGGATTACGTAAACTCAACCGCACCAGTAGCCACCGTCTGGCTATGTTTCGCAACATGGCAGTTGCCCTGTTGACCCACGAAGCAATCAAGACAACTTTGCCTAAAGCAAAAGAACTGCGTCGCATCGTTGAGCCCCTGATCACCATGGGCAAGACCCCAACACTGGCTAACAAGCGTCTGGCATTTGCCCGTTTGCGTGACCGTGAAATCGTTCTGAAATTATTCGCAGAAATCGGTCCACGTTATGCAGCCCGCAACGGCGGCTACACCCGTGTGTTGAAAATGGGTTTCCGTCAGGGCGACAACGCTCCTATGGCATTCATGGAGTTGGTTGACCGTCCAGTCGCTGAGGCTGTCGAGGCCGCTGCTGAGTAATCAGACAGTCAGTATTGCAGGACAAAAAAAACCCAGAAATTTCTGGGTTTTTTTGTGTCTGAAATAAACAGTTAATGAGGTTTTGCTATGCCCATCATTGCATCAGGGAACCAGGTAGCAATGCCCGGTACAAAGCAAAGTACAACCACCGAAGCCAGCATGATGATGACAAACGGTACGATGCCCCAGATAATCTCGCTCAGGGGAATATCAGGGGCGATATTCTTAATGACAAAAATATTCAGACCAACGGGAGGATGAATTAGTCCTGTTTCCATCACAATTGTCATCACAACACCGAACCAGATCAGATCAAACCCAGCGTCACGCAGCGGTGGCAGGATAATCGGTGCGGTCATCAGAATGATCGAAACGGGCGGCAGGAAAAATCCAAGCACAATTACGAGTAACAAAATCGCAGCAAGCAGTGCCCACCGCGACATATGGAGATCAACAATCCATTGCGCTGCAGACTGACTTAAGTGCAGGTGACTCATTACGTTAGAAAACAAGAGTGACATGCCGATAATAAACATCAGCATCGTCGATTCTTTGATGGTTGCCTCAAGCAAAGGGGCAAGATCACGCGCACGCCACATCTTGTAGATTGCGGCAATCAATACAAAAGCCAGCACAGCGCCCAAGCCGGCTGTTTCGGATGGTGTGGCATACCCTCCATAGAGAGCAACCATTACGCCCGTCAGAAGCAGCAAAAACGGCAATACACGGGGCAAGTAGCTGAGCTTTTCCTGCATAGAGTACGAATCAGTACCCAGAATAGGCGAAGGAGCAGCACCCTGCTCCATGTCGACGACAGCTTGTTGATATTGCTTACGAAATTGAGAGACCGTATAGAGGGAAAATAGTGCCACCAACATCACGCCAGGGCCGATACCGGCTAGAAACAACCGGCCGAGCGATTGCTCAGACGCGACTGCATACAGAATCATCGTAATAGAGGGTGGCAGCAAAATACCAAGCGTGCCGCCTGCAGCAATAATGCCTGCAGCAAATCCAGGCGAGTAGCCACGTTTGCGCATCTCGGGTATGCCTGCGCTACCAATGGCTGAGCAGGTAGCAGGGCTCGATCCCGCCATGGCAGCGAAAAGAGCACAGGCCAATACGTTCGCAACGCCCAGACCGCCAGGCACTTTGCCGAGCCAGACGTGCAGTGCTCCGTAGAGATCTTGACCAGCACGGGAGCGCCCGATTGCAGCACCCTTCAAAATAAAGAGCGGAATAGACAGTAAGGTAATACTGGCCATCTCCTCGTAAACGTTTTGTGTAACGGTATCAAGAGATGACGCTGGCATGAAAAAAATCATGAAAATAATCGCAACCGTACCGAGTGAAAAAGCAATCGGCATGCCTGAGAACATAATAATCAGGGTGACTGCGATAAACAGAAGTCCGAGCATCATGATGGACATGTTCAGGCTCCTTTATTTGATTTGGAAACAATGTGTTGCAAAGTCTGTAACAGTAATTGCACAGTCAATAGCGTCATGCCCGCAGCCATCAGGCCGTATGGAATAGACAGAGGCGGTGCCCACGATGAGGAGGTCGCGTAGCCTTCGTCCCATGCCTCATGAAAAAGTGTCCACGATTTCCAGGTAAAAAACAGACAGAAAGCAAAAGAAAGCGCATCAATAGCGAAAAGCCGAAATGATTCAATCGCTTTGGGCAGTAGACTCGAGATCGCTGAAATGCCGACGTGATGACGGAATTCCTGGACATACGCTGCGCACAGAAATGTTACGCCCACCAGGCAGAACACCGCGGCCTCATCTTGCCAGTCGGTCGGTGCGTTAAACAGCCCGCGCGAGATAACGCTATAACTCAGCACTAAAGATGCTGCGACCAGAGCGATCGACCCGCACCAGACCATGACGCGGTTGATGAAAGAAACCGAACGGTTTAAAGAATGCAAAATATTCATAGGAATCACGTGAGGGTTTCAGCAGCTTTCATCATTGCTGCGCACGTAGCATTGCGATCCGCAAAATCTTTCCATGCGGTTTTGCTTGCGATTTCTTTCCACTTGGCAATCGTTGCGTCGTCGAGCTCGTAGACTTTGGCACCGGCTTGCGCATAAATGGTCGCGGCTTCTTTGTCGTCAGCGATGGCCGCTGCAGTTCCAAAGGCTTCGAGATCAGCTCCGACAGCCATCAAGACGTCTTGCTTTTCTTTGGGCAGTGCGTCAAAGATTTTCTTTGACATGAGTAGCGGTTCAAGCATGAACCAATAAGACTTATTTTGTGCACTGGTAAAAGATTTGGCGATTTCTTCGAGCTTGAAAGAAATAAAGCTGGTCGAGGACGTAAACGCTGCGTCCATCGCGCCTGTTTGCATGGCAGCGTAGATTTCGTTCGAGGGCAGAG
>CAIPID010000195.1 GCA_903865015.1 uncultured beta proteobacterium
CTGATTGGGCCGGATGGAAAACTTCATGCAACAGCCACCACGACTTGCATGGTGGTTGATATCAAGAAATAATTATCCAGCCTTCGATCACCCAAGAGATGTTCGCGCGTTCTGGAAAAACCGCATCCATGGCGAATACATACCACCGGTGTCAGCCTGCCCCCAGCGCTCTGGGGCCCAGGACATCATCACGTTACGCGTGACACGTTCTGGGTGTGGCATCAATACCGTAAAGCGACCATCTGCAGTCGTGACAGAGGTCAATCCATTCGGGCTGCCGTTTGGATTGAATGGGTAGGACTCAGTTGCCTGACCACGGTTATCAATAAATTGTAGTGCGCCGATTGCTTGTTGCGCGTTGCCCTGGCGTGAAAAGTTTGCAAAGCCTTCTCCGTGTGCAACCGCAACAGGAATACGCGATCCAGCCATGCCTTTGAAGAACAACGAAGGCGACTCGAGCACCTCAACCATTGAATAACGTGCTTCGTATTTTTCAGACTGATTGCGTGTGAAACGTGGCCAGTTTTCGGCACCAGGGATCATCTTGGCAAGTGCTGCCATCATCTGGCAGCCGTTACAGACGCCGAGACCAAAGGTATCAGGGCGCGCAAAGTACTGCGCAAACTGATCTGACAATTGTGTATTGAACAAGATGCTGCGTGCCCAGCCTTCTCCAGCACCAAGTACATCGCCATAACTGAAACCACCCACAGCGACCAGACCCTGAAATAAGGACAAATCGACATAACCAGACTGCAGGTCGGTCATGTGCACATCCCAGGCTTCGAAACCAGCTTTGTCAAACGCCCAAGCCATCTCAACCTGACTGTTACAACCTTGTTCACGCAAAATTGCTACACGTGGTTTAGCACCTAAGTTAACAAATGGTGCCGCGACGTTGTGTTGTGGATCGTATGTCACACGCGGTGACATACCAGGATCGGTCACATCTTTCCAGGTGTCGAATTCTGCCTGTGCGCATGCAGGATTTTCGCGCAACGAGGCTATGCGATAACTCACATCACTCCAGAGTTGTCCAAGCTCTGCGCGCGGACGTCCCCAGATTTTTTTACCATCACGGAAAATTTCAATTTCATCCGCAGCATTCAGCGATCCAATAACATGTGCGTGCTTTGAAAGTCCCGCTGCGCGCAAGACCTGCATGACCGCATCCCGCTGCGCGGCAGGCACCTGAATTACGCCACCCGCTTCTTCGTTAAACAAGGCTTTGAGTGTCAACTCATCCCGCTGTACAGCAACTTGCTCTGGACGAATCTTGTAATCGCCCCAGTCGGCAGCATGCGCATCAATCGTCAGCATATCGAGGTTGAGTGATACACCCGTATGACCGGCGAACGCCATTTCGCATACCGTTGCAAACAGACCACCATCTGAGCGGTCATGATAAGAGAGCACAACGCCTGATTCAGCCAGGGCACGAATCGTCACAAAGAATGCACGTAATGATTCTGCATCGTCCAGATCGGGGGTTTGTTCGCCCACCTGGTTAATGACCTGAGAAAGAATGGATGCGCCCATGCGCTTGCGTCCCTGGCCTAAATCAACCAGAATCAGGCAGGTTGGACCAAGGTTTGTTTTTAATTCCGGCGTGAGCGTATTGCGTACATCTCTGACGGGTGAGAACGCAGTGACAATCAGTGAAACAGGCGAGACGACTTTGCGATGTTCGTCGCCTTCGTTCCAAGTTGTCTGCATGGACAAAGAGTCTTTACCGACAGGAATGGACAAACCAACTTGCTGACACAGTTCGCTCACTGCGGATACGGTGTCATAAAGTGCGGCATCCTGACCGGGTGATCCACACGCAGCCATCCAGTTTGCTGATAACTTAATGTCCTCGAGACGCACAACATCAGCGGCGACAAGGTTGGTTAACGCCTCTGCGACAGCCATACGACCAGAGGCAGCCGCATCAATTACAGCCAAAGGTGTACGTTCGCCCATCGCCATGGCTTCGCCACGCGTGCCGTCATGATCGGCCAGTGTGACTGCGCAATCTGCAACAGGTACCTGCCAGGGACCAACCATCTGATCACGACTCGATAAACCTCCGACCGTACGATCACCAATCGTAATGAGGAATGTTTTGTTCGCAACGGTAGGGTGTTGCAATACGCGAGTCGCTGCATCGTCAAGGCTGATCACGGTCAGATCAAGCGGCTCAGAGACGCCGGGCAACCTTTTGACGTCACGCGTCATACGCGGCGGCTTACCAAGAATGACATCAATAGGCACATCGACTGGTCGTGTGTCCTGCGCAGGATTCAGTGAATCAATCCCAGGCAAGCCCTCTCCATTCAATACGCGTAACTGACGTTCCTCTGTTGCCACGCCAATGACGGCAAAAGGACAACGTTCACGATCGGCAATTTCTTTAAAGCGCTCAAGATCATGCGGCAATATAGATAAGACATAACGCTCTTGGGATTCGTTACTCCAGATTTCTGCTGGCGACATTCCGGATTCCTCGAGAGGAACACGTTTAAGCTCAAAGGTCGCACCACGTCCGGCGTCGTTCACGAGCTCAGGGAAAGCATTGGATAAACCACCCGCACCGACATCATGAATTGCGACAATAGGATTATCAGTACCCTGTTGCCAGCAACGATCGATGACTTCCTGAGCACGTCGCTCAATTTCTGGATTACCCCGCTGTACTGAATCAAAATCCAGTGCTGCAGTGTTAGTGCCAACGGCCATACTTGACGCTGCGCTGCCACCCATACCGATTCGAAGACCTGGACCGCCAAGCTGTATTAGCAATGCTTTGGGAGGAATCACATCTTTTTTGGTTTGCCCGGCATCGATACTACCCAGACCGCCCGCAATCATGATGGGCTTGTGATAACCCCAGCGTGTGCCACCAGCCGTCTGCTCATAGGTACGAAAATAACCCAGCAAATTTGGGCGACCAAATTCGTTATTAAAGGCAGCCGCACCGAGCGGTCCATCAATCATGATAGACAGGGGGCTAGCGATACGGTCGGGACTACCGTGATTATCCGACTCCCAAGGGCGGGAAGAATCTTCTAGCTTTAGATGCGAGACCGTGAAGCCCGCCAGACCTGCTTTAGGTTTGGAACCGCGACCGGTAGCGCCCTCATCACGGATTTCTCCGCCAGCACCCGTTGCGGCACCCTCAAAGGGAGCAATCGCAGTTGGGTGGTTGTGGGTTTCGACCTTCATGATGGTGTGCACCATCATCGGGTGCGATTCGTAAATCGGTGCGACTTCGTTAGTCGGGTTGGAAGCCTGGAAACGCAGCGCCTCACCACCTTCCATGATGGCCGAATTATCTGAGTAAGCCACGATCGTGCCGAGCGGCTGCGCCGCATGGGTTTCGCGAATCATGCCAAAGAGCGTCTTGGGAGTCGAAACACCGTCGATGACCCACTGTGCATTGAATATCTTGTGACGGCAGTGTTCGCTATTGGCCTGAGCGAACATCATGAGCTCTACATCGGTCGGATCACGGCCCAAGTCAGTAAATGACTTGGTCAGGTAATCAATTTCATCGTCTGACAAAGCCAGTCCGAGCGCCGTGTTGGCCTCAAGCAAAGCTGCTTTACCGAGCTTGACGACCGGTACAGTCTGCATGGGCTTACCAGGCAGCGAATCAAACAGCGCTTTGGGATCGAACCGCTGATCCACGACTGTTTCGGTCATACGATCGTGCAGGCACGAGGCGGCGAGCGCCAGCATGTCAGCATCGAGCTTTTTGGTTTTCAGCCAGTTGCTTTCAGGAATAACGGTGTATTTGACACCACGCTCCATGCGACGGACCGTAAAAAAACCGCAATTATGTGCAATATCTGTGGATTTGCTCGCCCAGGCACTGATCGTCCCTAAACGCGGAAAAACCTGCAGCACCACGCCAGATGACTCATCAGGATGCGCCACATACGGATTATCGTAGTCCAACAATTGCGTCAGACGCTCATGCGTCACTGCGTCAGGCGCCTCATCGCACCACACAAAATGCTCGTA
>CAIPID010000196.1 GCA_903865015.1 uncultured beta proteobacterium
AAACTGCATCAGTGCCAGCATGGTGGGATATAAATCCCGACCCTGGTCACTTAAACGGTATTCAAAACGCGTCAGACCCGCTGAATAACCTACTTTGACCATCAGTCCAAGCTCGGTCAGTTTATTGAGTCGGATAACCAGTGTATTTCTAGGCAATTGCAAGCGACTTTGAAAATGCTCGAACCTTCTCGCACCGAAAAAACTTTCTCTCAACACCAAGAACATCCAGGCATCAGAGAGAATTTCAACGGTACGTGCAACCGAACAAAACCGGTCAACGGACAGAGCACTCTGCTCTGAAAGATTCGGTTCAGTCAGTGGCACGCTCATAAAAATCAGGCTTTCAAAGTGTCTTTTAATTTAAAACGAATGATTTTTCCAGAACCCGTGCGCGGTATTTCATCGACTAAGTGTATCGCTGCAGGAACCTTATAGGCTGAGAGTCTCTGACGGCAGTGCTCTATCAAAATTTCCGGGATAACCGTCATACCTGGGCGCGGGACCACAAAGACCACGGGCACTTCGCCCAAATGCTCATGCGGAGCACCCACCACCGCGCAGTCAAGTACTGTTTCGTGAGCGCAAACAGCCTCCTCAACTTCTGCAGGTGCAATATTTTGTCCTCCGCGTATCACCAGTTCTTTGAGTCGACCCGTAATCGTCAAAAAACCACTCGGGTCACTCTTAGCCAGATCACCCGTGTAATACCACCCATTTTTTAAGGCTTGTGCCGTCTCCTGAGGTTTGCGGTGGTAGCCTTGCATCACATTTGGACCACGCACAATCAACTCGCCCTCTTCGCCCGTTTCAACATCCAACCCCGTTGCTGGATGGATCAACCTGACACTCAAACCAGGTACTGGTAATCCGCAAGACCCCATGATTCGCCCACCATCGATCCAGTTCATGGTGACCATTGTCGAAGTCTCGGTAATACCATAACCATCCAATAGCTTGACACCAAAGCGCTGCTCAAATTCCTGATTGATTGGTGCAGGCATGATCGCACCAGCAGACAGGCAAACGCGTAAATTGGGAAACTCACAATTGGGCTCATTACGAGCGGCTTCAAGCAGATAATGAAACATTGTTGGTACGCCCGGGAGCACCGTGAATGGCTCAGCCTGCAAAAGTTTCATCACATCAGAGGTGGAAAACTTTTCAAGAATGTATTCACTGGCACCTGTTGCTAAGATGCCGAGTACCGATAAATTCAAGGCATAAGAATGAAACAACGGCAGAGGAGATAAGACATAATCTTTATCGCTAAGCTGTGCGACAGGTGCCCAGCAGGCGGCAACCACCCAGAACATGCTGAGCTGAGTCAACAGAACGCCTTTCGCTCTGCCTGTTGTACCTGAGGTGTAAATAATGAAGGATGTTTCATCAATTGAAGCAATATCTCTTGGCAGAGACTTCGGCATATGCTCGCGCAACACATCAAAGCGCAACCCAGCTGCCCTAGACTCGCCTCGGCTCACCAGGATAAGCGTTTTGATTTCCGGATTGGCGGTCAGCAAACCCTGAAGCATTTCAAAACGTTCATCTGTTGTGATAATCGCTTTACATTGCGCATCCTCCAAACGATAAGCGATCTCAGGCGCGGTCGAGTCATAACTGATGGGCACACTAATTGCCGCAGCACGAACCACTGCGAAACAGCTTTCCACCCATTGCACAGAGTTTGGCAAGAAAATCGCTACGCTATCGCCTATCTCGATTCCTGCATCCTGCAAGTGCCCAGCCAGATTGGCAGTGGTGCGCTCCAGCTCAGCGTAGTTCACAGACGTACGTGCGTCTTTATAGGCAAGCTTCGCAGGGATCTGTGATGCATGGCGCTTTAAAAGTACGCTAACCGGTGCAATCAGTTCAGTACGGATCATGATCGAATCTCTTGTTTACTAAAGGGATGAAAGTGAATATGTAGAAGGCTCTGACAAAGACCTCACCACTCATCAAACCATGCAAAAACCACCATTCACGCTCAGTACCTGACCGGTAATCCAGCCCGCAGCATCCGAGGCTAAAAATGCAACGGTTGGCGCAACATCGGTTGGCGCACCGATACGACGCAAGGGATACTGCTTAACAATTTTTTCTCGATTGGCAGCAAGAAACTCAGCATTGGAGTGCGAAGTTTCGATCAAACCCAGTGAAATTGCATTCGCCGTGACATTGTTACGACCGAGCTCTTTTGCTAGTGATTTCATCAGAGCAATTCCACCTGCACGCGC
>CAIPID010000197.1 GCA_903865015.1 uncultured beta proteobacterium
AATCCTGGGCTGGGTTATGCCTGGCTGATTAACAAGCGCGGAGAGCCCGTGATGGTGATCGATAGCCCGCGTCAAATGATGATTACAAATATTGCTTTCGGTGGCCGCGACAGTAAAACGCTTTATTGCACGGAGTCAGGTTCGGGTTCGATATTGATTGCGCGAATGCCCGAGCCTGGCATGCCTTTGCACCGCCTGCCAGCAAACTAAACGAAAGCGGTGATTTCACGGGCTTTGTGCGAAAATGAGAGATAGAATTTTTTAGTTCTCACCCTTTCATATTTGGCACCACATGTTGAAAACATCGCTTCACTCCCTGCGCCTTCAAATCACGTTCTCCTTGTTGGGGGGCGCTCTGCTCAGTTCTGCTGTATTGGCGGCGCCTCCTTTTTTGGTTTTGAATTCGCAGAATGCGAATGTGAGCGTGATCGACTCCACCACGTACAAAGAAATCAAACGCGTGCCTGTTGGCAAAGAGCCTCATCACCTCTATATGACCCCGGATAACAAGTCAGTGATGGTGGCGAATGCCACGGGTGATTCGATCACGTTCATGGATCCCAAAACTGGGGATATCCAGCGGACAGTCAAGGGAATTTCCGATCCCTATCATTTGCGCTTTTCTCCCGATATGAAATGGTTCATTACCGCGGCTAACCGCCTGAACCATGTTGATATCTATCGTTGGGAAAAAAATGGTAATGAGTATGAAATGAAACTTGCCAAGCGCATACCGACTGGTAAGACACCTAGCCACATCGCGATCGATTCTAAAAGCACGATTGCTTATATTTCAGTGCAGGACGGTAATGAACTCATGGCCATTGAGCTGGCGACACAAAAGCCATTGTGGACCGTGCCTGTAGGCAAAACGCCTGCAGACGTTTATCTCGCGCCTGATGACAAAACGCTGTTGATCGGTATGACGGGCGCCTCCGATGTTGAGGTCTACGATGTCTCTGCAGCAGGCGCGAAACTCATTAAGCGTATCCCGACCGGCGAGGGTGCTCACGCTTTTCGTTCGCAAGGAGATAAGCAGCATGTATTTGTGAGTAATCGCAGTGCCAACACGATTAGTCGCATCAACGTTAAATCGCTCACGGTCGTTGATACATATAAAACCCCTGCTGGACCGGATTGCATGGAAATGCTCGACGATGGCAAAACATTGCTGTTCACAGCCCGCTGGGCTGGCAAGCTTGTGGCTATCGATCTCGAAAAAAAGGCTGTGGTTAAACAGGTACCTGTGGGCAAGTCTCCTCACGGAGTTTGGACACTGAATCATGCGAGCCGTATTTAAACGACGCATCTCTCAATTACTGCTCGGTGCTGGCTTATCCTGCATCGTCACCGCGTGGGCGGCTGATCAAAGCGCTGCGCTGGTAGATGAGGGTTGCGACAGGCCGGTCTATTTAACCTTTGATACTGGCCATATGGGTGTGGCGCCTTTCGTCTCAGAGGTGTTGAGTCGCGAAAAAATCCAAGCGACTTTTTTTATAGCAAATGAGCCTACCCAGACTGGGGGCATGAGCTTGGACGAAGCCTGGGCGCCGTGGTGGAAAAAAATGGCTGAGCAAGGACATGCGTTTGCCTCGCACACGTTCGATCACGTCTATTGGTTAGCGGATCTGCCAGAGAACCAATTTAAAGTCAGGCCCAGTAGCGGCCCTGATGCGGGCAAAACGCAGACTTGGAGCGCTCAGCAATATTGTGATGAGCTCGCGCGCGTAGACGCTCGGTTTGAGCAGATGACAGGACATAAGACCCTGCCACTTTTTAGGGCGCCTGGTGGTAAAACCTCGCCCGATCTGATTCAGGCGGGGGCCAGCTGTGGGTATGCCCACGTTGGATGGTCGCCAGCAGGCTTTTTAGGTGATGAGTTACCCAGCGCTAAGTACCCCAATGCGGTTTTGCTTGAGCGCGCATTAAAAAATATCCGTACGGGCGATATCCTCATGGCGCATCTTGGCATCTGGTCCAGACAGGATGCATGGGCGCCAGCCGTGCTCGAGCCTTTGGTTGAAGGGCTGAAACAAAAAGGCTTTTGTTTCGCGACGATGGCGCAGCATCCTGATTATCGGGAGTGGGTCAAAAAGTATGCGCGCTCACCTGCGCTCGAGGCCCAAGACAATGTCCGACCCGCAGAACCTCCTGTCGATGCTGAGCAAGAGGATGCCGCGGGAGTCGGTTCTGCGGAGCCTGCAGATTTTGTAGAGATATCGGAACCAGGCCTGCAGACTGATGCGGCGACACCCGAGTCAGCGACGCCGCGCGCGCCTGAGCAAAGTATTGTGCCAGAGCCAGAAATTACACTCTTAGATATTTCGACTGAAAACAAGACGCAACATGAATAATTTGATCGAGCTTTTTGATGATGCCCAGCAGTGGTTGTTTGAAGTGCTCATCCAACCCTTGCTCTTTCATACGGGTTTGGGTGGCATGATCGAAGACGCCTATACAGGCACGATGTGGTTGCTGATCGGTATTCTGGAGGTATTTTTATTGGTTGTTGTGTTGGGTACGATACAAAGACTACGGCCGGTTGAGCCAATCGTCGATCGCAAGCAAATTCATATCGATATTATTTATACCTTGATACACCGGCTAGGGCTTTTCAAGCTTGTGTTGTTCTTTTCGATTCAGCCCATTTGGGATGCGCTATTCGGTCAGGCTCACGTCTTGGGTTTTTCACCTTTGCATCTCGATGATCTATGGCCTGGCGTGACAGATGTTGCATGGGTGAGTTTGCTTATATATTTGCTGATTTTTGATTTCGTTGAATATGTATACCATCGCATTCAGCATCGGTATGCTTGGTTTTGGGCGTTACATTCTGTGCATCACAGCCAGCGTCAGATGACGATGTGGAGTGATAATCGCAACCACTTGTTGGATAGTTTTATTCATGATGCAGTCTTAGTATTGTTATCGCAATTGATTGGCGTGCCACCATCGCAGTTTATTTTGATTGTTGTAATTACACAGCTAGTCGAAAGCCTCTCGCACGCTAACGTGCGTATGCGTTTTGGTGCCTGGGGTGATCGCGTTTTGGTGAGCCCGATGTTTCATCGCTTTCATCATTCTATTGAATATGATGAGTCCACTGCGGGTCCCGCGCACGGTCATAATTTTTCGGTTTTGTTCCCTGTTTGGGATGTGTTGTTTGGTACGGCAAAGTTCAACACTGGTTATATGCCCACGGGGGTGCATGATCAGCAGCCGCAAGAAGGCAGCCGTGATTATGGTCAGAGCTTCTGGTCGCAGCAGGTGTTGGGTATTCGTCGCATGTTTGGTCGTGATGCCTGAATACCCGTGCACCTTGAATCAAACGTATTTAAATCACACCGCGTGATTTCAATGCTGCAAATTGCTCGGGTGTAACACCGATTTCTTTCAGTATCTGCTCTGTGCTAGCACCTAACAAAGGTGGCGCTTGCTCAAAGCTCAGCGGTGCCTGGGTGAAATTAAGTGGGCTGACGATCTGCGGCACCACTCCCGCTGTCGGGTGTGGCAAGTACCGCAGCATCTGACGGTGCACGATTTGTGGGTCAGCGAGGATTTCAGGAATAGTATTGATCGGGCCGCAGGGAACGCCATGCGCACGCAACGCCTCAATGCATTCTGCGCGACTGCGTTTGCCGATTTCCCCAGAGACAAAATCTATTAGCGCAGGCAGGTTGAGCACACGGGCTCGATTTGTCGCAAAGCGTTCGTCCTGTGCAACCTCGGGATGACCCATTGCCTGACAAAAGCTTGCAAACTGCCCATCGTTACCAACAGCCAGCACCATCTTTCCATCGGTGCAGTTAAAAACATCCTGGGGCTGGATATTTGGATGTTTGTTACCCATGCGTTGCGGCGTTTTGCCTGAGACCAGATAGTTCATTCCTTGATTGGCGATGGTGGCAACCATGACGTCAAGCATAGCCAGGTCGATGTATTCGCCTTCCCCACATTTTTCGCGGCGTGCGAGTGCCGCGAGTACGCCGACCGCGGCCCACATGCCTGTCATGAGATCCATGATGGGCATGCCGACTTTTTGGGGGCCGGCACCGGGTTCGCCATCGCGCTCGCCCGTCACGCTCATCAAGCCACCCATGGCCTGAATCATAAAGTCGTAGGCGGGCAATTCGGCTAACGGACCACTCTGACCAAAGCCTGTCACCGAGCAATATATCAATGCGGGATTGATGGCTTTGAGGTCCGCATACGCGAGGCCGTAGCGCTCAAGTGTGCCGACTTTATAGTTCTCTAAAACGATGTCGGATTCGCTCGCTAATTTTTTAACGAGGTCCTGACCTTCTTTGGCGCTGATGTCGATCGTGATCGATTCCTTGCCACGATTCGCTGCAAGGAAATAGCAAGCTTCACGCGTTTCCTGCCCATCCGGGCCTTTTAAAAATGGTGGTCCCCAGACCCGTGTGTCATCACCGGCCCCAGGCCGTTCAACTTTGATGACGGTTGCACCCAAGTCTGCCAGAATTTGTCCGGCCCAGGGGCCCGCGAGCACGCGGCTCAGATCAAGTACTTTAATGTGGGTCAGTGGGCCAGTTTTGTTCATGATTAGTTTGCCGTGGCGCCCGAGGACTTGACTGCTTGCGCCCAGTTTTTAACTTCGTCAGCGATAAAGGCACGGAATGCTTCGGTATTTAGATCCGCAGCGGCTGCGCCTTCTTTAGCCAGGCGCTCCTTGACCTCTGGAGATTTAAGCGCTTCGGTGAAGGCATTGTTTAGCGTTGCCACCACAGTGTCAGGTGTTTTGGCCGGCGCCAGGATGCCGTGCCAGGAGAGCGCCTGAAATCCCTTCAGTCCTTGTTCTGCCATGGTGGGCACATCAGGCAGGGCAGGTGAACGCTGCGGGGAGGTCACAGCCAGTGCGCGCAAATTCCCATTTTTGATAAGTGCGATCGCGCCTGGGATGGTGGTGAACATGAAGTCCACTTGTCCACCCACCAGATCTGCCTGTGCGGGGTTGCCGCCTTTGTAGGGGACATGGGTGAATTGGACGCCGGTCGAGGCTTTCATCATTTCACTGGCAAGGTGGCCTGGTGTACCTGCACCAGACGAGCTCATGTTGGCTTTGTCGCCTTGTGACTTGATGTAGGCCAGCAGTTCCTGCAGGTTGCTGACTTTGTCTTTAAGATTTTTACCGACGACTAAGACATTGGGGACGGTGGCCAGCAGCGTGACGGGTTTGAAATCTGTGACGGCGTCATAAGGCAGATTTGTATAAAGCGTGGGATTGATGCCGTGTGTACTCGCAGTCGCAAGCATCAGTGTGTAACCGTCAGGTGCTGCGCTGAGGACTTGCTTGGCGGCAATCGTACCGTTGGCTCCGCCCTTGTTTTCGACGACGATTTGTTGCTTCAGAATTCGTGAGGCTTCAGCCGCCAGCGTACGTGCGAGGATGTCTGAGGTGCCACCCGCGGAGTGGGGCACGATCAGTGTGATGGATTTGGTGGGGAAAACTTGCGCCGAGGCTTGGCCCGTCAGGCCAAAAGCGGTGGTACTACACAGAAATGCTGATGCCAGCATCATGCGAGAAAAAAATGACTGACGCATGATGCGGGTCTCCTTGATTAGATATTAAAAGTTAGTCAGATCCGAGACTTAGTTTGCTGGGCTGGCGTTTTTCAATGGACCATTTCAACAGCGCGGCGCTGCGATAGATGCCATGTGCAAACTTGCCATACGGCAGCGTCAGGAACAACGCCATGACAATACCCAGATGGACGGCCAGCAGCAACGGCATGGCACTCGTTGTACGCCACACCAGCAGACCCAGACCGGTCAGACTGGTCAGGAACAACAGGATGATAAACGCACGATCCATTGGTTTTTGTTCTGCATCGCCATGCAAGGGTGAGCGATTCAGATTCAACCACAGCAGACCTGCGGGACCGACGAGCAGGCCGATGCCGCCAACCGTACCCAGAATCACAGGCAGGCTGAAATAGCCGTAAGGCGCTTGCCATCCAAAGAGGTAGTGATATAGCGTAGCAACTGAAGTCGCCGCAAAGCACAGCATGAAACCATAGAAGGTCAAGTGGTGAAAGCGACGACGACGCAAGGTAAAACGATCGTCTTCATCATTGCAGCCCTCGCCGTGACCACCATCAAGGTATTTCAGTTTCAGGGCGTTCTGTGCCGCTTCAGACATTGCTTCTTGTGTCGCCTGGCCCGGGGTGATTTCTTTCCAGAACCTTCTGACACCGATGCCTAGCGCAAGCACCGCAAAGCCAAACACCACGCCAAACATCAAGGCCAGTGTGTTGTGCGGGAAAATTGCGTAGAAATTACCAGCCAGCGGTGCGCTTTGTGGCTGGCTGAGCAGATTGCCGGCAGACAAAATGGTGAGGACTAAAAACAGTACCAGACCAAAAGCAGTGGCGAGGGACAGGGTCACACCATTGTTTTTGTAGAGCTTGCCCAAGGAGGCGGGCCAGGCAAAGTCGGTATAGGTTTCCATCCGTACTTTGGCCATCGCCTGAGGGACGTTGACCATGAATTCATGCGGAGGCGCGTACTGACAAGCGTGCAAACAGGCGCCGCAGTTGTGACAGAGGTTGGCCAGGTAGTTCAGGTCCGCCTTGTTATCGAACTCAAGGCGACGTGCCATGGCGGGGAATACCGCGCAGAAACCCTCGCAATAACGACAGGCGTTACAGATCTGCAAGGCGCGTGCGACCTCGGCTTCGTTCGCCGTGATGCCTTTTTTGTGCCAGGTGATGGAGTGCTCGGTTGAGCCCGCCAGGTTTTGCGCTTCGCGCGTCAGTGAATCAAGCGACTGCATGCTGCGCTCCTTCTTTAATTTTTTTTGCGGCCGCGGCCGCTTGAGTTCCGGCGATACGACCAAACGCCGTGCCGATCGACATGCCTACGCCGGCGGTGTAGCCTTTGCCGAGCACATTACCGGCACTGATTTCACCGGCAGCAAACATGTTGGGGCTGGCTTTGCCGTTAAAAAACACGCTCGATTTTTCGTCTGTGGTGAGACCAAAATAGGTAAAGGTAATACCTGGGCGCAGGGCATAGCCAAAGAATGGACCTGTATCGATCGGGCGAGCCCAATGCGTCTTTTCGGGGGTGACACCCTCGGTATGGCAGTCGTCCTGAATCGTGTGATCAAAGGTGCCCACGCGGCAGGCCGCATTGAAGTCGTTGATGGTTTTCATGAACGCGGTTTCGTCCAGGCCGAGTTTTTGGGCGAGCTCGGGCAGGGTGTCCGCTTTCACACCAGTAAATACGGGCGGCATGAAACGTCCGACCGATTTTGCATCAATGATGGTGTAGGCGATTTGCTTGGGCTGTAATGCGACTAATCGGCCCCATAAAGCATAGCGTTTGGGCCAGAAATCTTCTCCCTCGTCATAGAAACGCTCTGCATTGCAGTTCAGTACTACGCCAAGCGA
>CAIPID010000198.1 GCA_903865015.1 uncultured beta proteobacterium
CCGATGGGCGCGGCCGTAGACGATGCAAATTGCCCACATCAAGGCTGCCAATAAAATCAAAGCATGTCCAAGCAAGGTGTCGGGATTGCTCCAATCCATGGAGGCAGGCTGCAGGATTAATGTCAGACCTGCCATCCCGATCGCCAAACCCAACCATCTGCGAGGACCAGGCTTCTCACCGAGGAAAAGCCACGCCGCAGGCACGACCCATAATGGCGTCGTGTAACCCAGCACAATCGAGCGCCCGGCAGGTAAATATTGCATGCCAACACTGACCAGTACAGAAAAGCCAACCATGTGCAACCAGCCGACGGTAAAAATGACGGGGATGTCTGCTTTAACAGGCACGACCATTCTGCCCGATGCGATGCACAACAAACTTAGCAATAGAAATGCAGGTGGCAATCTGAGAAAGGATGCCCAGATTGGAGGCAGGTATTGCAGCGCTGCCTTATTCACCACCCAAGTTCCTCCCCAGGCGAAAATCACAACCACTAACAGGCTGATTGCGGTCCGTTTGGAGAGTTTGTCGGCAGACATGCAGAATCAGTCTTCAGTCATGTGTGCTGCACGAACCACTTCGCCTAATCGCGCGCGTTCCTGGTCAACAAAAAGCACAAAATCTGCCCGTGTACCGCCTACGGGTTCAATTCCCATGTTTTTTAGTCGATCAGCCACTGCGGGGGATTTCATTGCCACATCCACGGCAGCCGCTAGCTTGTCCATAATGGCAGTAGACACACCTGCAGGTGCATGAATGCCAGCCCAGTGCGCAATCTGCAACTCTCCGAACCCTTGTTCGGTTGCCGTTGCCAGCTCGGGATAGACCGACAGACGCTTGGTCCAGGTTGTTGCAAGTGGTTTGAATTTGTCACCTGACCGGATATGTGGCAAAGCCACGATACTAGCCTCGGAGGTCCCTTCGACGTGACGTCCCATTACCGCAGATGCGCTCTCAGAGCCACTCTTATAGGGGACGGGAATCAGTTTTGCGCCATATTTTGTATTGAGAATTTCAGCAACGAAATGCGGCGTACTGCCCGTACCTGCTGTCGCGAAATTAAAACCTTGTCCCTTTTTAGAGGCATCAACGAATTCGCGAAGGTTGTTGTAGGGCGAAGTTGAAGAAACCACGATGACAGAGGGAGATAATCCAATCATCACTACGGGGATTAAATCTGAATCCTTGAAAGGATTCACTTTTTTGATCATGCTGTTCGTAATAACGCCTGCGGCGCTAATGAGAAAAGTATACCCATCCGGCGTGCTTTTAGCGACAAAAGCAGAGCCAAGGTTGCCGCCCGCACCCGGCTTGTTTTCAATAATGACAGGCTGGCCCAGCTCTTTGGACGCGCCTTCTGCGGCGGCGCGCGCCATCAAATCGTTTGCACCGCCAGCAGAAAATGGCACAACAAAACGAATTGGTTTGGTCGGCCAATCTTCTGCCAGAACCTGACTCGCCGTCAAAGATAATGCACAGAAAAGCAAACCTTTCAGTACGATTGGATATTTATTTTTTTTCATCACGGTTTAATTTCTCTTTGATTCTTAATTGATATTTAATCATTTTGATCTGACGACGCTCAGTCATCTGCAGATTGTTGCTTCTGCATCTGCCACATCTGTGCGTAAGCGCCATTCACCTCGATCAACTCTGCATGTGTGCCACGCTCAATAATCCTGCCATGATCCATCACCAGAATCTGATCTGCATGCACAATCGTAGAAAGTCTGTGCGCAATGATTAATGTTGTACGGTTGCGTGAAAGACCGGAGAGCTCCTCTTGCAAAGCACGCTCTGTTTTAGAATCAAGCGCAGAGGTTGCTTCATCAAAAATCAGCATGGCTGGTTTTTTCAACAAGGTCCTTGCGATCGCTACACGTTGCTTTTCCCCGCCTGATAATTTAAGACCGCGTTCACCAACCTGGGTGTCATACCCTTTGGGTAATTGCTCGATGAACTGATCCATTTGCGCCGCATTTGCCGCCTGGTGAATCTCCTCTTTCGAAGCACCCGGCCGACCATAGGCGATGTTGTAGCCAATCGTATCGTTAAACAGCACCGTATCTTGCGGGACAATACCGATCGACTGACGCAAACTACTTTGCTGAACTGATTTGATTTCCTGATGATCGAGCAAGATTCTGCCAGACTGAATGTCATAAAAACGGAACAATAAACGCGCAAGGGTGCTTTTACCCGCACCGCTGCGCCCAACCACAGCCGTCACCGTACCCGCAGGCATGACAAAACTAATGTCTTTCAAAATCTCGCGTTTAGGATCGTAATGAAAACTCACGTTTTCAAAGCGAACTTCAGGGCCAATTTGTGGATTTTGAATAAGCAATGCAGGGGCACCCGGCACATCGGCGACCTCTTTATCAGCGTTTAGCAACGTAAACATGCGATCCAGATCCGTCAGAGATTGTTTGATCTCCCTATAAATCACACCCAGAAAATTCAGTGGGATGTACAGCTGGATCATCAGGGTATTGACCAGAACCAGATCACCTAGCGTCATTGAACCGTTGGTCACGCCGAGCGTGGCACGCCAAAGAATCAAAACGAGTCCTACCGCAATAATCGCTTGTTGACCAAGATTCAAAAAAGCAAGCGATTGCTGGGATTTAATCGCAGCAGCCTGATACTTGGTCAGGTTTTCATCGTAACGACTCGCCTCGAAAGCTTCATTACCAAAATATTTCACTGTTTCGAAATTAAGCAATGAATCGATCGCCTTCTGATTCGCACGGGAATCCATTTCATTCATCGTACGGCGCAAATGCGTGCGCCACTCGGTTACAACGATTGTGAAAGCGATATAGATGACTAATGCAGAGAGTGTGATCGCTGCGAACCAAATATCGTAAAACACAGCAAAGTAACCAAGCACGAGTCCAAACTCAATGACTGTCGGCAAGATACTGTAAAGCGAATAACTTACGAGCGATTGGATGGCGCGTGTGCCACGTTCAATATCGCGACTCACACCACCTGTCTGTCTGCCGAGATGAAACCTCAGAGACAAGGCATGCAGATGCTGAAAAACATCCAGCGCAATCTGACGCACAGCATGTTGCGTCACGCGTGAAAATAAAGCCTCGCGTAATTCTGAAAACAAAGAGGCAGAAAATCTCAATAACCCATAGCCAACGATGATGCCTACAGGCACGACGAGCAACGAAGTGGGCACACTATTTCTAACATCCAGCGCATCAATGAGCTGCTTGAGCAACACGGGAATACCCAGATTGGCAAATTTGGCCGCAATCAGGCAAGCTATTGCCAGGACTACCCGCGTCTTATAAGCGAGTAAATAAGGCAAAAGATCGCCAACAACACGCCAATCTGTGCGTTTGCCCCGATTTCCTGCAATTTCCAATCCGCTAACGTCATCTGAGGATCGGTTGTAGTGTGGACGCAAAATATTCCCTTAAAATACATTTGTAACTGTTTCCTGCCTATTATTGCAGGATATACAACCCCTTTCCGCTTTATATGCGAGAGCACAATGAACAAAATTAAAAAAATCTTACTTAGCGCCGCACTTGCAAGCATTCCTCTTTTTACGATGGCTCAGGATAAATGGCCTACGCAAAACATCACTTTCATCGTCCCTTACCCACCAGGTGGCCCGACCGACATCATGGCGCGTTTGATTTCTGTCCCGCTCGGCAAAAAACTAGGTACCACTGTCATAGTTGAAAACAAAGCCGGTGCGAGTGGCAATATCGGCAGTGGTGCCGTCGCTAAAGCGAAACCAGACGGTTACACCATCTTGCTGGCAGCGAGCGGCAATATGTCAGTGAATCAGACCTTATTTAAAAACCTGAACTACGATCCCATCAAAGATTTAGAGCCTGTCATTCAAATATCAAAGTTTCCACTCGTGCTCGAAGTCAAAGCTGGTTCAGACATCAAAACATTGCAACAGTACATTGATTACGCAAAAGCCAATCCCACCAAAGTCAGTTTTGGTTCTGCAGGTAACGGATCTCCACAGCATCTCGGACCGGAGCTGATTAAGAACATGTCTGGCGCACCCTTGCAGCACATCCCCTACAAAGGCGCGAGCCCTGCGGTAAACGATCTGCTGGGTGGTCAGATTTTCAGTATGTGCGACATCATGGCTGGTTC
>CAIPID010000199.1 GCA_903865015.1 uncultured beta proteobacterium
GACGAGACCCGTTTAGACAGGCCCTCGGCTTGGAGTAAAGAGGTCTGATTCAAAAGCATGGATTGATCTTAACATTACGCCTTTTGATGAACAGGACATGCTTTAATCAAAAATCACTGAGTAACTACAACTCAGAAAATATCACCCCCTCTTAGCCCAAACAGGAAAGCAACCATGTCCGTATCCCTCTACACAGCAACTGTCCCCGTTTTTAAACAGATGCTTTTGGCGCTGAGCGATGTGCTCAAAAAAGGCAAAGAGCATACGGAAAAGCAGCACTCTGACCCTGCCGTTTTATTACAGTCAAAATTGTTTCCAGACATGCTGCCGTTCGTGCGACAAGTCCAGATCGCTTGCGATTTTGCCAAAAGCGTTCCTGCTCGCATCGCAGGCATCGAAGTCGCCGCTTACGAAGATAGCGAACAAAGCTTTGACGAACTGCAGCAACGCATTGCCAAAACCCTAGCACTGATCGAGGGTATGACTGAAAAGCAATTAAGCGAAAGCGGTGTTAAAGAAGTTGTTCTGCGTCCCGGCACACCCAAAGAGAAAACACTTTCAGTTGAGGACTACGCACTGAGATACGGCATGCCGCAGTTTTTCTTTCATGTCACGACTGCCTACGCCTTACTGCGTCATAAAGGCGTGGAAATTGGTAAGAAAGACTTTATGGGTTCGTATTAATTTATTTCAGTGAAATAAGCCCCTCAGCGGGGGCTCTTACTAAACGCCAGTTAAATTGTCTACTGACGACAACGGTTAAGCCACAACTTGTGGCTATTTGAAACAATTTGAATTAATCGAAATTAAAGGAAATGATAGAAAAATCCCCTGATAATTGATCTAAATGCGGTCGAGTTTTAAAAGGTCGCGGAGATGATTATTGTCACTTCATTAGTAATCGGGGGGTTAGCATGTATCACTACACCGACGGAGGCCTTCGCAACATTTGGCTGGCGAATGGCTATGAACGCATGGATACTGCATACGGTAAGGCTGTAACTATTCAAGACTTACCTGGCCTGACGAGAGCCATCTGCAAAGCTTTGATTCGTAAAAACAGCAAATTAACAGGCGCAGAATTCCGCTACTTGCGCCAGGCCATTCTCATGTCTCAAGCAAACCTTGGAAAAGCATTAGGTCGCACAGATCAAGCGATAGCAGGATGGGAGAAAACCAGCAAAGTTCCAAAATTTGCCGATCAAATGCTTCGAGTCTTTTATGCTGCTCACGCAAACGGTAATGAGCAAATCAATAATGAAAAGTCTTAAAGATATTAAAGCGCAACTACTGAAAGACCCTAAAGTCAGCGCTCAATATGAAAAGCAACAAGCTGAGTTTGCAATTGTTCGCGAGCTTATTGCGGCTAGGGCGCGAGCTGGCATGACGCAAGCAGAATTAGCGCAGCGAATGAGCACGACTCAATCAACCATTGCCAACTTACGCACTAAGGTCGCTGAACTTGAAGACGGCTCTCTAACAATAGTTATTGCTGAATTAAAGAGACCTGAGAATAAAAAACCATCCAATGAAGATCATTAAGACCGAAAAGGATTATCAAGCCGCAATGCGTTACCTGTCCGAACTCATGTCTCGCGATCCCAAGCCCGGCTCCAAGGATGAGGATGAACTGGAGTTGCTCGCCTTGGTCATCCACGACTTTGAGCGCCAAACTATCCCTCTGGTAAAGGCTGACCCTATTGAATCGATCCTTTTTCACATGGATCAGATGGGGCTCACTCGCAAAGATTTAACACAATACATCGGGTCGATTTCGAAGGTTTCCGAGGTTCTCTCGCACAAGCCCCCCTTATCTCTCTCAATGATTCAACGACTCCATTAGGGTCTGGACATTACCGCGGACATTCCGATTGAATATGTCGAAACTGACAGGTTGGTCGTGGAGAGTGAGCCAACCATCGACTCATCGCGATTTCCACTTACTTGCTGATCATGGCCTTGATGTCCTTTGTCAAAAGAAACAGGTGCAATGGATCCGAGGCGCTGGGTTCAAACTCCCAGTTAAGGTACCACTGCCTTGCTGACTCGTCCTTAGCATGTACCAGCAGCGCGCGAATTCCTGCAATATCTGCCGCCTGTGCTGTGCGTAACAATGCATTCTTGAGCAGCGCTTTGCCGAGCCCCGCACGTTGATGCTGCAAATCCACCGCAAGGCGGGCCAGAAGCATCACCGGTACCGGATGTTGCGGAATTCCTTTGATCACTCGTGGCGCGGCTGTTGTCGGATCAACGCTAGCAACAGCCAAACTGTAGAATCCTGCAACGCACCCTGAATGACAACTCACATAGGTCTGAGCGCTATTAGATTTTTGATTGACCAGCGCGTAACGCTGCAAAAACTGATTCAATCCAGACTGGCCACAATCGAAAGAATCGACGAGATCTGCACTGGCCAGTTTACGAACTAGCTCATAAGACTGCGAACTCAACCAAGCAACCCAGGCTCAGAGAGAAGCTTCTTAAGCTTAGGCTTAGCACTCACGGGCTGGTCTAGAGCAGTCTGAAACGCCAGCCACTTCTCAGCACTCAGCTCAAAGCGGGTGCGATCTGCCAGGGTCTGGTTGGCCGCGAGGATGCCTGCATCCAGCAAAAACTCGCTCACATTTTTGTGCGCCACGCGTGCAGCTTCCTGAAGCAATTGCTTCACGGGCGTGCTGGCGCGCACATCAATGCGCTCGGATTTTGAATGAATGACAACGGTCATAGCAGTCTCTTTTGAAAAGGTTACCGAATTATAACGTCCGGACAATGTCCTGACAAGATTTTTTTGTGGCTATAGTTATCATTCAACGCTACATCCCAAGCACGCCAACCAAAATTCCCTCGGCTTCGATTAGGCGCTGTAGGAGCCTCGTTGTCCATTTGTAGAGCGAGCTTGTGAAACAAACGCAATACTAAGTTAATTTTTATTGGCGCCTAATACTAAGCTGACTGTCGCACGACCCAGTAAACAATCCCAACTAAAGCGGACGCACCACCAAGCAATCTCCATGTCATTGCATGCAATTCTTTGTGGAGATCCGCTTTAGTGGCGTAGGTATCAAAAAAGATATCCATGCGGATTTCCATTCGCGCCAAACGATCTCGTGTTTCCGTTGCAAAGTTCTCTAACGAAGTCACTCTTGTTTCCATTCTATTCATTCCCGTTTTGAAGTCAGGAATTATGGTTAATAC
>CAIPID010000200.1 GCA_903865015.1 uncultured beta proteobacterium
CAGGTTGAGGTGACGGGCGAATATCACGCAGGCACCGAAAAACATCGTCTGATCGTGCGTCGTAAACATCACGGTAACGTACGTGTATCCGTACTCGATGCCGACTTTGTGACTGGTTCGGATTATGGTGTGCTGGCGCGAGCTGCCGCAACCTTCCAGGGTTTGATTGGTAAGGGCGCGATGGTTATGCGCGGTGAAGGCGAAAAACGAAAAGAGTCGATGATTGCGGATTTCCGCGAAGCTATGCAGTGGTTACGCTCAGAGGCTGAGCGTAATGTCACCAAGCAGCGCTATAAGGGTCTGGGTGAAATGAATCCATCACAGTTGTGGGAAACCACGATGGATCCAACGGTTCGTCGTTTGTTGCGTGTTCAGATCGAAGACGCGCTTGCTGCGGATGAGATTTTCACGACATTGATGGGCGATCAGGTTGAACCACGTCGCGCGTTTATTGAAACGCACGCACTACAGGCCGCTAATCTCGACGTTTAAGTTTGTTGTTGTATTCGTCGTATATGAGCCGCAAAGAATAATATCTTTGCGGCTCTTTTCATATGAGGAAGATTGTTGCCAAGATGTTGTTATTAATGCGTTGTAGTTCATACATGTACAGGGTTAAGATTGCGTCATTGAGGAGACCCTGATGATCACAAAATTAATTAAAAACTTTCAACTGCCACAGCAGCTTTTACGAACGACTCTGATAGGTTTAAGCTGTCTTATAGCAAGCAATCTTGCTTGCGCGGCTTTTCCAGAAAAGCCCGTCACCTTGATCGTACCTTTTGCCGCGGGCGGGCCAACAGATGTGCTCGCGCGCGTGGTGGGTGAGAGTCTGGGTAAGGTGCTGGGTCAACCTGTCATTGTCGAAAATACGCCGGGCGCTGGTGGCACGGTAGGCAATACGCGTGCTTCGCGTGCTAACGCCGATGGGTACACCCTGCTGATCGGCAATGGCGGCACACTGGCTGTATCGGCCACGCTTTATAAAAATCTTAATTACGACGTGTTGACGGACTTTATCCCTGTCGCCTCGATTGGTGATGCACCGCAGATTGTTTCCGCACGCAAAGATTTCCCGGCAACAGGCTTGGATGAGTTCGCGACATACTTAAAACAAAATGCGGCAAAACTTAATTTTGGTGCCGCAGGCGTGGGCTCTGGAACTTGGTTAGGCGGTCAGCTAATCAACGTCAAACTCGGCGTCAAGGTCAATGGTGTGAATTATCGCGGCGCTGGTCAGGCGGTCAATGATGTGATGGCCGGGCATCTGGATTACATGGTTGAGAGCACAACCACAGCGGTGCGTTACGTAAAGTCAGGCATGGTTAAAGGAGTGGTGGTTTTGCGCCCAAAACGTATCAAGGCTTTGCCTGATGTGCCATCTGCTGGGGAGTCTGGCTATCCCGACTTACTCTATGACATCTGGAATATGGTGCTGGTACCGAAAGGCACGCCAACAGCAGTTGTCACGCAGCTCAATGCGGCGGTGCGTAAAGCAATCCAATCGCCAGAAGTGCAAGCTAAATTCGAAGCCGCAGGCATCGAGTTACCCACTGAAATTCAACAAACACAGGCTGGTGCAGCGGAGTTGCTAAAGAGCGAGGTTGCACGCTGGAGACCTGTGATTATTGAGCTCGGTGCAACACCTGACTAATGCGTGTGGATAAAGAGATCGCTATGCAGAGCATGAATATTTCCAGTTATTTTTGTCCGACTAAAGTACTGATGGGAGTGGGCTCGCATCAGAAGATCAAGGAGGTCGTGCAGGAGTTAGGTTGCAAGAGAATGTTCATTGCTCTGGATGCCGCGCTATTGAAAAGTAATTTTTACAAAGGCATTCAAAAACTACTCGCCGATGCAGACGTTGATGTGGCAATCTTCACAGAGATTGAGCCCGATCCAAGTGTTCACACTGTTGAAAATGCATTCGCAGTGTGTACGCAGCATCAGGCAACGGTGTTAATGGCAATTGGTGGCGGCAGCACGATCGACGTTGCCAAAGCCGTTGGTATTCTCTCAACGAACGGTGGTCGTATTCATGACTATGAAGGGATTGAAAAATTCAGTATTGCGCCATTGCCGTTGATCGCAATTCCGACGACGGCGGGGACTGGTTCGGAAGTATCAGGATCCTGCGTGATTAGCGATACAGAAAAAAACCTGAAAATGTCCATCAGACATGCATCCCTCAATCCCGCAAAGATTGCGATTCTTGATCCGTTAGCGCTTTGTACATTGCCGGCACATGTTGCTGCGCACTCGGGGATTGATGCGTTTGTACATGCCTTTGAATCTTATGTTTCGCTACAAGCCAACCTGATTACCGATGCCATCAATATTCAGGCGATCGAATTGCTCGCCAGCAATATTCGCGCATTCGTAGCGGATAGAACAAACCTTGAAGCGGGCTTGAATATGCTTTGTGGCTCGGCGCTGGCGGGGATGACGTTTGGTCAGACAGGCTTGGGGAATGTGCACTGCATGGCAAGGTTTGTTGGTGCGAATTACCATTTGTCGCATGGCTTATCCAATGCGGTGTGCCTGCCGCATGTCGCACGTTTTAATCTCATTGCGCGTCCTGAAAAGTTTGCGAGAGTGGCGATCGCGATGCATCAGTCAACGCAGGGGTTGTCTATCCAGGACGCCGCACATTGCGCAGTCACGGCGATTGAGCAAATGTGTTCGGATTTGGATATTCCAAAACGCTTAAGAGATGTTGGCGCCACACCCGAGCTCTTTGATGAAATGGCTCAGATGTGTACGAAGGCGAACTACAACCGCTGGAATCCTCGCCACACCTCGACAGAGGAATTCAGGCAGTTGTTTGATCAGGCGTATTAGCGCTGGTCAGGCGTTAAGCACTGGCGGAACTACCAGGCAGATCCAGCTTCCCACAGGACTGATTGCCCTGCTTGTTTTGCCTGACGCATGAGTTCGAGTAAGGGATGTGCGCGTTGACGCAAGCCAACCGGTAGCGATAATGCATCGCGTGGCAGATCATCGTCGTCATCGTTGTGCGCAGCAGGTTTTTCTTGTGAAATAGCTTGCTCGAGCGATGCGATGGCATCGGCCAATTGCTCAGGTGTAAATACGCCACGCACGGGAATTTCTTTGTCCAAAATTTTTCCCGCAATGCGCATGATTGGTTGCGCGTGCTGAGAGAGCATCAAAACACTTGCTCCGGCCTTGCTGCTGAATGTGACTAGCATCGTAGTTTCCTCAATGGAGAAATCGGTACGCAGGAGGTTGCTTCTGCCTGCTCTATCTCGCAAGCTTACAGGTTTTGCGTGAGGTCGTTTACCGATGGGAGATTTCATCCTTAATGGTTTGATTTTAATCCTCAGTGCTGTTTCAGGGTTGTCGCTTCCCCCGTCAGAAAAACCCCCGGGAAAAGAGTGTCGCGCGACCTCGATGGGCAGCCCTTGCGCGCAAGGCGGTGTCGCAACACTTGGTCTTTCAAAGCCCGGGCCCGACCATGGCACAGGTAATCCGATAGATCTGCGCAGTGGTAACAAATATCAGCGTGAAACAGATCTCCCATTGCAAGCCTCTGGACTTGAGCTAGTCAGACACTACAACGCAATGGATCCTCGCGCGGGCGCACTTGGGCGTGGCTGGTCCTGGTCGTATGACACGCAAATCTATGCGATGGGTCAGCAGTTGCAAGTCGTGCAGGCCGATGCGAGTCGACTGGTATTTCAATGCAATTCAGATCAATGTGTTTCGAGCGATGCTTTACATGGCGAGATTCATCGGCAAGCTGGAGGATGGCGGTGGTCTTGGCCGACTGGAAAGCAATTACATTTTGACCAGCGTGGCAGACTGATACGATTAACCAATCCATTGCACGCGCGCAGTGAAGATATTTATATTCAACGACATCCCGAGCACAGCAAGCACCCGGGTGAGATCGATCGGATCACGTCAGATGGCGCGTTAATAACATTTGAGTATGAGTCGCATACGCGTCAGCCTGTTCTTCAGGCCGTCCATACTTCCAAGGGGATGTTTACTTATCGGCACGATGTACCTGAGGCGAGCGTAATGCCTGGTGTGGGGTATCCACGACTCGTCAGCGTCAAACGGCCGGACGGCATGCAACGCCTGTATCACTATGAGACTGGGTTGCAAGCTGGCAATGCGTATGCGTTGACAGGGATATCCATAGCCAGCATAAGCGAAGAGGTTCGAACACATAGTTGGCGCTATGACCAAACGGGTCGGGCGAATTTATATATTTCCGGCGCGATGGACACGGCTCAAGCGTATGGTTCGATACCTTTTAATCGCGCGATGCCGGAGCTGGACATTACGCAAGATGATCGGAGTCGAGTGCGTGCACTCGACATACATTTGTTGTCCTGGCCAGGCCTTAGATTACGATTTGATCACGGAGCGAATCTTTCCTCATGGTTTATGCGAGGACTCGGGGTAGAGACTTGGAACTACGAACAGTCGATTACGCGTACCTTTGCCGATCAATCCACATGGCAATGGAAGGTCGATCGTCATCAGCGGATTGTTTCAATGCAGGCCCGGCAACCGGGTCGCGTGTCGCAACGCACACGCATTGATTGGCGCGCAAGCCGGCCTGTGGCGATTGAGCATCCAGAAGAAACGCAGATCATGCGCTATGGTCGCTATAACGCTTCCCGGTCCTTGTTAACAGAACGAGAGGCTCATCGTCCGGCGCGCGGCGCGCGCGCAGCCTGGTCATACCGTGAGCGCTTTCGCTACAACGACCAAGGGCAGGTCCGCGAGCACTTTTTGCCTGAGGGTGGCAGTTTGCATTATTGGTGGAAAGATAATCGATTGTTATCGATCGCGTGGCAAGATCCTCAAGGATTGCTTCACCCAATTATTGATTCCACAGCGGCTGGCATCAGGCATGGCAATGGACTTGTCACCAGTGCAATGAAAGACCGTCTCGGACTGACAGATTTAATTCTTTATCAGCCGTTGACGAAGGCCGCACTCTTTCATCATCAGCTTTACTACAACCAGCGCGGCGCGATAGCTGCTGAGCGCATACTTAACGCATCGCAGCGTGTGTCATGGGTGCATCGTCGCGACCCGCTTGGCCGACTGCTGCCCCAGCCCTGGCCGATGGAGCCTGGCCGCATACTGCGTGATGCGACAGGATTGCCATCGCGCGTGGGTGATTATGTCCTGGAGTACAGCGCCTTGCGGCGTCTGCAGAAAGTCACGAGCCTTTCGGATCCAAACATCCGCGTGCAGTATGCGCATAATGCAACAGGGGAAAGAATCTGGCGTGATGATGGTGTTCAGCAAACGCATTATTTATTTGACCAGAACAAATTGGTTGCCGAGGCGCGAGTTCGATCTAAAAAAACGAAAATTGTGCGTCGCTATATTTATGCCCAGCATGTGCCGGTCGCAGTGATTGAAAATGGCCGGGATCTTTATATGATCCATACCGATGCGGTGGGCTTGCCTCGGCTACTGACCGATGCGCATCAGCGTGTGCGCTGGCAGGGCCATTTCAGTCCTTATGGCGAGCTCCTGACAGAGATAGGCGATCTGGCGATGCCACTGCGCCTGCCTGGCCAGATCGTCGATCCCGCAACAGGCTGGCATGATAATTATCAGCGCACCTATGATCCGCGCTGGGGACAATACCTGGAGCCGGATCCGCTGGGACCGATGCCTGGTAATAGTCTGTATGGCTATGCCGGACAACAGCCACGCCGCCATGCGGACCCACATGGTCTGATGCTGTTCGCGTTTGATGGAACCGGCAATCAGCCCGCTTCTCTGACGAACGTCTGGTTGTTTGCGAAAGCGTATCAGGATGGGCCCGTGCACTACATTGCTGGCCCGGCAGGTGATGCGGGGATGACGCAGGTAAATATTAAAACGGATGCTGCGATTGCGTGGTCTGGTGGTGCGCGGGTGGATCAGCAGTGGGAACGGTTACTCAATGCGGTTGCAAACTTAAGCGAGCAGCGTGGCGGCAGGTTCGGTGCGCGTAAACAATCCTTGCCGATAGATATCGTTGGTTTTTCTCGTGGGGCCGCACTTGCCCGACATTTTGGCAATCGCGTGGCGGAGCATGTGAAAGACGGACGATTTACTTCGCATCATCCGTTGCATGGTGTGATTTCAAATTGTGTGGATCTAAGGTTTTTGGGTTTGTTTGATACGGTCGCGCAGTTCAATGTCCTGGGTGCGGGTAATGCAGCGTTCAATTTAGACATCGCACCCGCCTGGAAATGGGTCGCACATGCCGTCGCGCTTCATGAGCACCGATGGTTGTTTCCGTTGACTTCTGCGGCCGGAGGCTCCAACGTTGTGGAGCGTGCCTTTATCGGGGCCCATGCAGACATTGGCGGTGGATACCTGACTGCGCAGGCCTCTCCTGGATCCACGCCAGGCAATCTCTCACACGTGTCATTGCGCTGGATGCAGTGGCAAGCCGAGGCGGCTGGAATCTCGTTAAGCGGCCAGCCCACGTCGCTGGAGGTGACGGAGCCATACATTCATGATGAGCGGGCGGTTTTTTCCCGGAAAACGCAGAACGGCGACCGGCGGGTGAATCATGCGAACGGTCGTAAATGGGTGAACTATCAGGCTGATTTACCTAAGATGGGACAGGGTTTGCGTCGCGAGGTGGAGGCGTTTATTAATAGACCCTCTGACCTAGGGGCTTTAGGGTCTGATGTGGTCGGGATGGTGGATATGGCTGGATATGTGGCCTGGTTAAAAGATTCAATGGGGCTTAGTTGGCAGTGATGGCTTCGGTTCAGGCTCAATTCAGGCTATGATTTGAGCCTTCAAATCGTCGTTTTCAAGCCCATGCTCCCCGAGCAACACAACACCATCATTTCTAGTTTGCAGGCTGCTGTAGCCCGCATATTGCCCGATGCGGCCCCGAATATCGTTCTTGAGCGCCCGAAAGTGGCTGCGCACGGTGATATTGCAACCAATGTGGCGATGCAGCTCGCGAAGCCAGCCAAACGCAATCCGCGTGAGCTCGCTCAAGAGATCGTTGATGCGCTGATGGTTGATCCCGTCGCGCGCGCCGTTATTGAGTCTGCGGAGTTAGCAGGACCCGGATTTATTAATTTCCGTTTGACCCATGCTGCGCACAGCGCTGTCTTGCCAGCGATTACCGCGCAAGGCGAGGCGTATGGTCGCGCTCCTCGTAAAGATCAGAAAGTCCTGGTGGAGTTTGTCTCCGCCAATCCTACGGGCCCTTTACATGTTGGCCATGCCCGTCAGGCGGCGCTCGGTGATGCGCTATGCCGTTTGTTTGATGCGAGTGGTTTTGAGGTCAGCCGCGAGTTTTATTACAACGATGCCGGCAATCAGATCCATAACCTGGCGATTAGCGTCCAGGCGCGTGGGCAGGGCTTAACGCCTGAAAGTGATCAATACCCTGCAGATGGTTACAAGGGTGATTACATTCAGGATATTGCGAATGATTTTGCAGCAGGCAAAACCGTTTCCGCCAGCGATGGCGAGCCCGTGCAGGCCAACGGCGATATCAATGATCAAGACAATGTCCGCCGATTTGCCGTTGCGTACTTGCGCCGTGAGCAGGATCTGGATTTACAAGCGTTTGGACTGGCTTTCGATAATTATTATCTTGAGAGCTCGCTGTATACGTCGGGACGAGTCGAAGACTCGGTGACTAAGCTTGTTAAAAGCGGTCATACTTACGAACATGAGGGTGCGTTGTGGTTGCGAACCACCGAGCTTGGCACGGGCGATGATAAAGACCGCGTGATGCGCAAGTCCGAAGGGGGCTATACCTACTTTGTCCCTGATATCGCTTATCACGTCACAAAGTGGCAGCGCGGCTTTACCAGCGCAATCAATATTCAGGGCAGCGACCATCACGGTACTGTCGCGCGCGTGCGCGCAGGTCTGCAGGCACTTGATCTGGGCATCCCCAAGGACTACCCGTCTTACATTCTGCACAAGATGGTCAAAGTCATGCGTGGCGGTGAAGAGGTAAAAATCTCCAAGCGCGCCGGCAGTTACGTGACCTTGCGCGACCTGATCGACTGGGTCGGTCGGGATGCTGTGCGTTTCTTTTTAATCCAGCGCCGTGCGGATACCGAGTTTGTATTTGATGTCGATCTGGCCCGCGCAAAAACAGAAGAAAATCCTGTCTATTACATTCAATATGCGCATGCGCGGATTTGTTCGATGTTGACGCAGTCCGGCTTTGATCAGGCGCAAAGAGATGCTGCACTGGTGGAGCATTTAATTGCGCCCACAGAGCTCGCACTGATGCAGCGTCTGGCGGAGTTCCCTAAGCTGGTTGCCGAGGCTGCCCAAGAATTGTCGCCACATCTGGTGGCATTCTGGTTGCGTGATTGTGCGGCTGATTTCCATGCTTGGTACAACGCTGAGCGTGTACTGGTCGACGATCAGGCGCTCAAACTCGCGCGGTTGCGTCTGGCTGATGCGACGCGGCAAGTCCTGGCAAATGGGCTTGAATTGCTGGGTGTATCCGCGCCTGAGCGGATGTAAGGAATTAATATGGCCAAGCACAAATCATCTGGTGGCAGCACACTCTACGGTATTTTGGCTGGTTTGTTGATTGGTTTGATGGTTGCGGCTGCCGTTGCTTACTATGTTGTTAAGGCGCCTTCTCCATTCCTAGATAAGGCGAGCCGCTCGCCGGACTCGACTAAACCCGTGGATCCTCGTACCGCCCCTGATCCGAATGCGGGCTTAGGCGGACGCAATGTGGTGGAGGGCACACCTGTTGATCCGAATGCTGCGGCGTATGGTGCGGGAGGCCAGGAAACCACCGGGGCTAAAGCGGCGCCGCCAGACGACCTGGGTGCATTGATCGCAACGCTTAAACCAACTGGCAACGTAGCTGCTGTGGCGCCCGTGCCTGCCGTACCCAAATCAACGTCACCCAAGTCTGAAGCGCGTAACGAATCAACCGCCGGTAACGGCCCTACAAATCAGACGTCTGCGGGAGGCACGTATTATTTACAAGTTGGTTCGTTCAAGGTTCTTGAAGACGCAGAAACTTTGCGCGCGAGGCTCATCATGATGGGTATGCCAGCCGAAATCCAGCGAGCGGAAGTCAATGGTGTGCAGTTCAATCGCGTGCGTGTCGGACCTTTCGTACGTATAGACGATATGAATAAAACGCGTGCACGACTCGGTGAAGCAAAGTTGCCGACGACGGTTGTGCGTCAATAATTTAAGTAAATCTGCTGGTGTTGTCAGGCATATTGGGTTCAACGTATTTTCAAGGTAGAGCAAAATGAATTTTTTATCCGTAACGCGTTTACTTGGCTTAGTCATTGCGGCATCAGCTGTATTTTTTGCACCCGCCAGTTTTGCGCAAGGCGCGCCTGCTGCCAAAGCGAAGTATCTCGAAATTAATCCAGCACAGCCGACAGAACCTGGCAAAATCGAAGTGCTGGAGTTCTTTTCCTACGCCTGTCCGCATTGTGCGGTGCTTGAGCCGCTGATGGAAAAATGGACGAAAACCTTGCCCTCAGATGTTGTTGTTAAGCCTGTTCCTGTGGCATTTAACGCCAGTATGAAACCGATGCAAATTTTGTTTTATACGCTAGAGGCTATGAACCGGATGGACTTGCATGGCAAGGTCTTTATTGCCATCCACGAAGAGAAAAAGAAATTGTTCACCAAGGCTGATATTGTGGCCTGGGCGACTTCGCAAGGTTTGGATCGCGCTAAATTTGAAAGTGTTTATGATTCATTTGGCGTGACCTCAAAAGCGCAGCGTGGTGATCAGCTGACTAAGTCGTATAACGTACAAGGTACGCCGTCATTGGCTGTCGGCGGTCGTTTTATTACCTCACCCTCCGAGGCGGGTGGGTATCAGGAAACGATTGATGTGGCTGCTGGGCTTGTCAAGCAACTGCGCGGAAAATAATTTCTGACTTTCATCATGCAGTAAAAAGATCAGAAAAAATACTCTAGCAAGAAGACGTAAAAACGCCCGGCCAGTTTGAACTGGCGGGGGGTTTTATTTGGTTTTTTGTTTAGAAGAGCTCTTTAGGAAACGATGAGATTAATTTACGTAGCGGGCAATGAAAAAAGCTGCGGTGGCGAGTGCGGTCGATACACTTACCATTGTAGTAACAAGTCGCCATGTTTGTTTATTCATTTCCTGATGGATTGTTGATTCAAGCATATGAATAGCCGAGAATACTTTGCTTTCTAATTTAACAAGATCTTCTTTCGTGGCTAATGTAGGAACGATTGCTTCGAGTTTGGTGAGCCTGATTTCCATGTTAACTCCAGTGATGCGTGTGGAGCCGAAATTTTAATTCTGGTGGGTCTTGCAATCCAGGCAAGAAATGTAACGATTGTTACAAGAGGTAACTGGCGCCGCAGCAAGTACTCCCGTGGCGTCAGGTGTTCACAAGGCAGTGATTACGCACCTTCCATGATGTAAAAGGTAATGGTGTGGGCGTATTTGTCGCGATAGCTTTTAGCCTCTTGTTGTTCTGGGGAGTCCCAAAATGCGAGGGCTTGTGGATAGCTTTCAAATTCAATCAGCACGCGGCGACGCTCATCGGATGGGCCTGCCTTGATGGAGGCATTGCCGCCACGCATCAGGAATTTGCCACCGAATTTAGCGACGGCAGCCGTTGAGCGTGGCTGATAGTGCTCTTTGAAATTTTCGGGATCGCGCACAACGATTTCTACGAAAACATAGCCTTTAGCTGCGGACATGAAAAAGTTTCCTATTTATGGAATGGATGGATGTGTGATTAAACGTGAATTTTGTCGAGCGCCTGAGCGAGGTCTTCGATCAGGTCTTGTGTGGATTCCAGCCCTATGTGCAGACGGATCAAGGCGTGCCCCTCTCCATTCCAGTACGCATGTGAGGTAAGCGCACCTGGATCAACCCATTGCACAAGACTCTCGAAACCGCCCCAGGAAAAACCGATGCCAAAAAGCGTCAAAGCATTGACGAATTTTTTACTTGCCTCGGGCGTGCAGTTCAACTCAATCGACAGCATGCCGTTGGAGCCCGTGCAGTCGCGTTGCCATAATGCATGGCCCGCGTCTTTATGCCAGGCAGGATGAAATATGCGTGCGACTTCTTTGCGCGAATCAAAAAATTTACAGACTTCAATCGCGTTACGAGCGTGTTGTGGCATACGTACGGCCATGGTTTTCACTCCGCGCAAAGCGAGCCATGCATCGTCTGCGCTGAGAGAGTTACCCATCGCGTATTGTGCCGAATGAATACGCGCGGCGATTTTTTCGTCTTTAACAATCACGGCGCCCAGCATGACATCGGAGTGGCCTGCTACGTATTTTGTACCGGCAACGACAGAGACATCGGCACCGAGCGCGAGTGGGCGATAGATATAGCCTGAGCCCCAGGTGTTGTCGGTGACGAGAATCAGATTGTTTTCTTTTGCTGTCGCGGCCAATGAGGTCATGTCCAGCATTTCAAATAACAACGAGCCAGGTGACTCGACGTAGATGACTTTTGTATTGGGTTGGATAAGGGAGGCGACATCGTCGTGACCAGCGGAAAAATAGGTCACGGAAATTCCCAGGCCTTGCAGTAGTGCGCGGTCAAGATTCCGAACGGGTCCATAGACACAATCAGCGACCAGCACATGATCACCGGTTTTTAATAAACCAAGAAAGGCGATGTTAATCGCGGCCATGCCCGAAGGGGCGAGTACGCAGTAAGTCCCGCCTTCGAGTTGCATGAACACTTGCTCGAGCGCACGATGGGTATCCATCCCCGAGCGACCATAGGTAATGGCGCGCTCGCCTGCCATACGTTTGGCAAAGGCGCTTTCGAGGGCTTCAAGGTTTTGGAATCTGACGGTGCTGGAGCGCATCGAAGGCAGGCTGACAGGCGCTGTGCCTGTGGTCGGATCAAAAGGAGCGCTGCCAATGTGCAGCAGTTCCGTATCGAGGTGATGAGTGGTCATGGAGGGCCTTAAATTTTTGTAAAACGGATGATGCCGTCAGCACAAACTTCTCTCGATATTTTGCCATCAAAATACAGCGCATGCAGGTGCGCGATCGCCTCACCCATTGCAAAGGTGGTCTGATGCAGATCAAGCTTGCGCTTGAACAGGACAGGCAATATGTCTGTGGTTGAGTGCGGTGTCACACAGGCATCGAGAACTTCCTGCAATCGATCCGCATGGTGTTCGTGTTGCTGCGCGATGCGTTCGTGCAGCCCGGTGAAAGGGCGACCGTGTGAGGGCAGTACCAGCGTATTAGCAGGGAGTGGTGAAAATGCGTCCAGCGAATTCAGATAAGCTGGTAGTGGGTTGCCCA
>CAIPID010000201.1 GCA_903865015.1 uncultured beta proteobacterium
TGCCAGGCGACATCGTCAAATGAGTCGATGGGTCCGAGCGGTGGGGCACCATCGTTGTTGACCAGGATGTCCAGCTTGCCGAACTGATCAATCGCGGTTTGAACAATGCGACCGCTTTCGTCCTGATCACGGATATCGGCCGAGACGGGGACTACGCGAACGCCGTATTTGCCTGATAGTTCAGCTGCAGCCGCTTCGAGTTTGGGGACGCGCCGGGCGAAGATCACCAGATCTGCGCCTTCAGCGGCCAGTCGGCTTGCAATGCCAAAACCAATTCCCATGCTGCCGCCACCGACGATCGCGACTTTACCTTTCAGTCCGAGATCCATTAGCGTTCAACTCCGCTTAAGAATGCTTCTGCATTTTTATGAAAAACTTTTTCAAGAACTGCGTCCGAGTATCCTTCCGCTTTCCATTCGGTGGTCAGTCGTTCAAACGTGTATAGAGGGTAATCACCACCAAACATAATCCGGTCTTGTAGACGTCGTGCAATATCGTGTTTAAGATCCGGCGTGAAATACTTGGGTGACCAGCCATGCAATTCATACCAGATATTGCGCTTGTGCATCAGTACAGCGATGGTCTCAGCCTGCCAGGGCCAGCCTGGGCGTGCAGCCACGATGCGCAGCAAAGGGTTTCTAGCGGCAACCATATCAAGGTGACGCGGATGACAGCTATCTAGCAAGATGCCATTTCCACCCGGCAGGCCTGCGCCCAGACCAGTTGTGCCGACAAAGATTAAGGCAGGGATGCCCGCCTCGATACAGAGTTTGTAATAGGGGTCGTAGACTGGGTCGCTTGCGGGGACCGAGCCAGAGCCATTAACCGCCAGTCCGATAAAACCTGCTTTCGAGTCGATGCAGCGGCGCAGTTCTTTGAGGCCTTCCTCTTTGCCATGGAACATCGGATCAATGTGAAACCAATTACCCAAAATCGCATCAGGATACTTTTTCTGCATCTCGAAAGAGTAGTCGTGCAGTGGACGTATTTCCTCAATCGGAGCGAATTTGGTAAATCCCAAATCAAGGATCACCTGAGCATTGCTTGCTCGGAAATACGTTGCCATTTCCTCATCCGTCACATATTTCGTTTCGGAATTCCAGGTCTTCTTTTGCTGGGCGAGCTCGGCCGCTGTGCGCAGCACATAGCCTCGTTCGGTTCCCCAGTGTGAGTGCATATCGATAAGCTTCATGTTGATTCCTGATGTTGCTAGACTTTTATTTACAAACCTAAATACGCGCGTCGGATACTTTCGTCCCCCGACAGTTGTTGGGCCGTGCCACTGATCGCCACTTTGCCTGATTCCAGAACATAGGCGTGATCGACAATTTTTAAAATCTTTCTGACGTTTTGTTCTGCAATCACGATGGTGGTTTGACGTCGGGCGTTGATGTCTTTGACGGTTGCGAGAATCTGATCGAAAATTTTCGGTGCTAAGCCGATCGAAGGCTCGTCAAGCAAAATTAGATCGGGCTGCCCCATCAATGCGCGACCGATCGCAAGCATTTGTTGTTCACCACCCGACATCAGTGCAACCATCTGGCGGGTGCGTTCTTTCAGAATAGGAAACATCGTCTGCACGGCTTCGAGTCGTCGTACGAACTCCGAACGATCGTTCAGGAGATAGGCACCCATCTCCAGATTTTCCAATACGGTCATTTCTGGGAAAAGCATACGGCCCTGTGGGACTAGAGACACGCCTTGTTTGACGATTGCTTGGGCCGTCTGGTTGGTCAACACCACTCCGTTAAAAGACGTAGCGCCCTGTGTGACACGAACTAGGCCAGCAATGGCTTTAAATAGCGTTGTTTTTCCAGAACCATTCGCCCCAAGCACGCCCACAATACTGCCTGGTTGGATTTGCATAGTGATACCATGCAGTGCCTCAACCGGGCCATAAGCCGCATGCAAATTTTCAATATTAAGCATCAGTTGCCTCCTCTCCGAGGTAAGCCTCGATGGCAACAGGATTTTGTGTCACTTCTTCGGGTGTACCTTCGGCAATAATCTGCCCAAGGTGTAACACAGAAATCCGATCCGCTAAATCCATCATGATGCGCATATTGTGCTCGATCACCAGTAATGTCATCCCCTCTTGGCGTGCGATGTCCTTGAGCATCGCGATGGCGCTATGGGCTTCTTCTTCGGACATGCCTGAGGTTGGTTCATCCAGCAGTAACAGTTTAGGTTTTGCGGCAAGTGACCGTGCAAGGTCTAGTCTTTTCAGCACACCGTAAGGCAGTAGTTTGGCAGGCTGGTCGGCGACAGCATCTAAGTCAAAGCGCTTGAGCAGTTGTTCAGCACGAAGACCAGCTTCATGTTCAGCCGCGCGCGTGCCTGGTAGGCCGAGTAGCTGGCCAAATAAATTTTGTTTGATTTGTCTGTGCATCCCGATCAGGATGTTGTCACGCACACTTCGTTCACCAAAAATCTGAACATGCTGAAAGCTTCGACTCATCCCCAGGTGGCTAATCAGGTGGGGTTCCATATTGATGGTTTCAATCTGATCAAAAAGGATCGAACCCGTGCTTGCTTTGATGGCGCCACTGATGCAATTGATGAGCGTCGTTTTGCCTGCCCCGTTTGGACCAATCAGTCCGCGAAACTCCCCCGCAGGCACTTGCATACTGACATTTTGTAAGGCTTTTAATCCACCAAACTGTAATGATAGATTTATAGTTTCTAATAATGGAGTCGTTTGCATCGCATCAGGCTCCTGAATTTTTGTTGCGTTTCATAAATTTGGTCTGAAACAGACCAATCAAACCATTTGGCATAAAGACCAGGCTGACTAATAAAATAATCGAGTAAACAACGTCCCCGTATTCTTTAATGCCGCGTAAAGCCTCAGGCAGGCCAGTTAGTACGACTGCACCAATGATGGATCCGGCAATGCTGCCCATGCCGCCTACAACGATAAATGTGATGTATCGCAACGATGCAGAAACGCCAAACTCAATCGGATCGATAAATCCCACAATCAGAGCGAATAGGACTCCAGCGAGTCCCGCATAGCCAGCAGAGATCGTAAAGGCGATCAGTTTTACGCGCGCAACAGGAATGCCTAAGGCTTGTGCCGCGTGGGGGCTCGTACGTATCGCATCAAAGGCGCGTCCGATTGGAAAACGCATGATATTGAACGTCATGTATAGACTGAAGACACAAGCAATCGCGACTAGGTAAAACAGGAGTGTGTCGTTACCGAGAGAGAGACCGAGAAAGGTGGCTTTCTCAATTTTCAAACCA
>CAIPID010000202.1 GCA_903865015.1 uncultured beta proteobacterium
ATTTCACGATTCAAATACTCTGAAACTGCTTGTGGCGTGGAACCCTGAATTTCAATACCTTGTTCACTTAATTTTGCTTTCAGTACAGGGTCCAGCAACACCTCATTCACTTCAGCATTGAGTCGATCAACAATTTCTTTAGGGGTACCGGTTGGTGCAAACATTGCATACGCCGCGACCGAATCAAATCCTGGAAATCCGGACTCAGCGATCGTTGGCACATCAGGCATAAGGGGTGAGCGCTCAAGCATTGTTACCGCCAGCGCTTTAATTTTGCCGGACTTGAGTAACGGCATATAGGGCGGAATATTGTCGAGTGTCATGTTGACGCGCCCCGTAATGAGGTCAGGTATCAACATCGTCGTCCCCTTATAGGGAATGTGCAGAATATTGAGTTGTGCGGCGGCTTTGAACATCTCGCAGGTCAGGTGAATCTGCCCGCCTGTACCGGATGACCCACATGTAAATTCTCCAGGGTTTGCCCGCACGGCCGCAATCAGCTCCGCCAGATTTTTAGCTGGATTATCTGCGCTCACCATGACCGCATTTCCCATTGTGGCGGTCCGAGAAATTGGAATCAAATCAGCACGAAAGTTATAGGTCAGTGTTTTGTAATAACTGATTGCGGCTGCGTGCGATCCCATTGAGCCCATCAACAAGGTATAGCCATCCGGTGCCGCGTGCGCAACAGCAGAGGCTCCGATATTGGCACCTCCGCCTGGCCTGTTTTCAATCACCATCGCTTGGCCGAGTCGAGGGCTGAGCTTTTCCAGGATCGCCCGGGTCAAGATGTCGGTGGCTCCACCTGCAGGAAAAGGCACAACGATCTTGATGGGTTTATTCGGGTATGCCTCTTCTGAGTGCACAGGTGATCCGATAAATACTGTTACTAAGGCGCTTAGTAACAGGGTTTGAACTAGTTTTGCCGCTGATTTCACTTTGGTTCCCTTTTTATGCTCCGAGATAAAGCGCGGGAGCAGTTATGGAATTACAAAGCAATAAATGTGCCAAAGGGATTAGCGGCTGTTCATGACACAAACGAAATGCTAAAGTCGACTTAAATTTATTAGCTAATTTCATATATATAGATAGCACAACACATGATAAAAATAATCTCTCTATGCTTGCTACTCTTGATCAATGCCTTTTCAGTTGTCTACGCAGCGAATGTAAAAGTAGCAGCCGTCGAATTTAATCCGGTTGCACAAGACGTTGAAGGAAATATCCGCAAAATTGTTGCTGCAGTCACTGCCGCGTCTGAAAATGGTGCCCGGCTAATGGTGTTGCCAGAGTTTTCAGTAACCGGATTTGGATTTGTACCTGAAAATCCTAATGACTTAGATACGATTCCCGGAAGAGCCACCGCCGCAATTGAAAAGGTGACACAAAAATTCAATAGTTACGTTGTAGTGGGTATGTATGAAAGAGATACCGTCACGGGTGTTATTCACAATGCAGCCGCACTCATCGGTCCTAAAGGGCTTGTCGGTAAGTATCGGAAAAATCAGCTTCCGACGGGAGACTATGATGTTGCCGCACCGGGCAACTTAGGATTTCCAGTATTCGATACCGAGATTGGCAGGATAGCAATCTTGATCTGTTTTGATGACAGCCGACTGCAGTCTTTACTGATTCCGAGCCTGCGCAGTGCTGATATTTTGGCCATGCCGATCGGCTCCGACATGATGCCAAAGTTTGAAAAAATGAGTAATGGAAACCATTCCACGATTTCTAATATCGCTACATTAGCTCAGTGGACAGGCATGCATGTCATTGCCAGCAATCAAACTGGTTTATTGAGCATCCCAGCGTTCGGTTTGGTTGACCAATTTACCGGTGGCTCTACCATTTGGGACAATAATGGCAAGCAGCTCAGTCATTCAAAGGTATCGACCTGGACCAAACCTTTGCCGCCTGAAACTATCTACGCAACGATTGATACCTCTAAAAAGAGCGAGCAAAAAACATTTTGGCTAAAGCATCGCCGTCCCGAGTTGTATCAAGTCTACAACCTGTACAAAGCGCCTGTTGATCCAGTTGCGAACAACACACAAAATCAGATCTCGGCGCTTTTGGTTCAATATGAGCCAATAAATGGCAACATCGAAGCGAATGCGAAAAAAGTAGATGCGTTAATAGAAAATAATCAAAACGTATTCAATCTCGCCGTTTTGCCTTTCAATTCGTTCTTAGGTCAGGTGACGTTGAATCAAAACAATATTCATCAATTCGCAGAAAGTCTAAATGGTAAAAGTTATACCCTAGCCGCAAATTTGGCAAAAAAATATAGAACATATCTCTTATTTTCGATGCCAGAAGTGAATGATGGAAAATATTTTGAGACAGCGATCTTGTTTGATTTCAATGGCAAACAGGTCGGCATCTATCGAAAGTCGCATTTGAATGATTCAGAGCAGTCTTGGGCGAGCGCCGGAAATAGTCTTCCAGTATTTAATACCAATGACTTAGGCCGGATCGCCGTGATGCTCAATGATGAAGTACGCATTCCGGAATTGACTGAGGTATATGCTTTAAATCGCGCTGACCTGATTTTGATACCCGCGGCATATGATGCAAAACAGTATGGTAGCGAAGTCAACATACCCAAAGGATTAGTCCCTGATGCCAGTAACCGGGGGATGAATATCTGGTTTGATATTGCCAAATACGCTCAGGCATTTACCCTGGTGTCCAATTATCAGCATGACACCAATAAAGAATTTGAAAGAAGTGCCGTTTACGCATTAGTGCCTGAGGAGGGGTATTCCCCTCCAAACATTGCCCCTAATAAAGAAATTGCGCATCAGGTCATGTTTACAACGCATACAAATAATACGTTGTGGATCAATCAACAAAGCTTGGTGGTCGGCAGGCGTTACGACCTCGCAACGCCATTGACGCTAGATATGCAAAGCCCTTGCTTTAAAGAGTGGCAAACTAACTCTACAAGCAAGGAACTATGCAAAGGTGAATGAGGGAATTGAACATGTAAACCTCATGCATCAATAACTACTTACCTAAGCTCTTGAACTCAGGTTTAGTGCCCTGTATCCAGAGAAGTACGGTTTCGTGAGCGCGGGCGAGTGCAGGCTTTGTCGTTTTTTGCTTTTCCGCTTGTGAGGTAAAAAAAGCGACAGACTTATCCCGATTATTCGACCACTGATATCCAATCCAGAGACAGGCAATCGCCTCTTCCGGATAACCAGAAAGAGCCAACGCCTCGCCTAATGGAGTCCAGGTAGATGTGCGGCGAGGATCTAACACTAGCGCATCAGCGAGCACTTCCACAGCATCGTCTGGTTGGCCGGCCTGCACATAGGCAAAACCGAGATTGCCCGCGACTTCAACATCTTTGGGATTCTCTTTAATCGCCTGCGTAAACGCTTGTATCGCAGCGTTGTTATCACCTCGTTTCAAGGCTTCCAGCCCTTCAGCATTCAATTTACGACCAACCGTGCGATTACCCAAATTTGGCTTGGGCATCCCATCGATGCGTGTGGCTGCAGCCCTGACTGACTCAATATCGTCATTTGCTGCTGCACGCAAGCTGGCAATCAGGCAACCACCCAAGTCGTCGCAATCTTGCGCAGTTGGGTAGGCTTGTGCTTGCTCGACCGTTGAGTCTTGTGCAACGCCCTCTTTAGGCGCGGCTTGAGCAATGGCCGGTGGTTCGTTATTTTTTGCGCTATTGCCGTCATCTTTTTTGCTTTCCGATGTTGGCTTGACACTTGCCAAGTCGAGAAAGTCATCTTTCAGAATTTTAGCGATGGTTATTTGCGCGGTTGATATTTCATCAGAAATATCAACCGACTTACCGTTGAATTGCAGTTTTCCATCCGATAACTCATAACCTGCCTTTAAACCGTCAGGCGTCTCCTGGACGACACCAAACATCAATGCCATACCTTTGTACTGCTGATCAAGCGCCTTGACTGTCAACTGACCTGATGAACGCAATTGCTTGACTAAATTAAAATCACTTGGTTTATTAGATGCACTTTTCAGTAACTCTAGAGAGACCGTCCCATCAACAGAGCCTTCTTTCGCTGAGGCTGCAATTTTTGTGATGCCAACGGTGAATCCCTGATAAATCAAGTCACGCAGCGCATCTTGAGCAAGCGCTTTTTCTGCCGCAGTTAAGTTTGTCGAACTGGCATTGTTAAAAACAGTCGATAGAGTTTGGATACTTTTGGCGTTTAAATCCTTGAACACCATGTCTATGGATGCGTCTTTTACGGTGATACCGTTATATGCAACGCTTTTCACTGAGTGCGTAACACTCATATCGATACGGTCAGCGCGATGAGTGGAGTTTGCCTTTAAAAAGATTCCTGAGGCCACTGCATCTTTCGTACTTAATTCATCAATCGAGAACTGCATGGAGCCTAATCCCGTAGCGATATCAGTTAGCTCTGTTTGATACTTAATTTGTTTCATATCTAACGCATCGTCAGAAGATCTGACAACCATGCGGTTAGTCACAATGTCAAAAGACAGCTTATTTTTACCGCCTGAAACCGTGCCAGATGTTGGTCCAAACTCGAAAACAACGCCATCCTCACGCGCTGCCAGCTTAGGAATAGCAACCGAGGAGGTGAAATCGCCGCCATAGCTGATTTTCGATACACCCTCTAAGCGCGCGCTATCGCCAAACATTCGCGTGATTTCTTTGGATGCGTCACCTGCCGGCTTCAAATCCCAGTCAAATCGCGCGACTGAACCTGGCAATAATAAATGCGAGGCTTTGTAAGTTGCAGCAAGATCAATGGAGAAGTCCGAGTCACCTGAAGCGTCGCTAAAATTGATCGTAAATTGACCGGACGAGGTCAGAAAGCCGCTATCTTGCTTCAAACCTTTTACAGCGACGCCAACGTTGCTAGACATCCCATCGGCAAAAGCTTTGACTTCAGTTTGAAATTTTTTCTGAGCATACATACTACCGCCAATCCACGCAGCTCCCAAAATAACAACAACGCCTGCTCCAATAGCTATCTTTTTTGTGCTCACGGGATTCCTTTAACCTTAAGTTAATGCTTAGTATTGTTATGATCAAAGGAGAATGTTACCAAAATGACAAATTGTTACAAGGGCAAATGGAAATCATTACATAAAATTTGTCTGCACAATTCAGCTCATAATGAAAGGCACGATAAAACGAACAACAACTCTTAAATATTAATCAAGCGAATATTGATGCGTCTCATCTTAGCTGCCTCGATTGCCAATCTTCCATTTGGAACGATTTACGCTTTTAGTGTATTTCTGAAATCAATGGAATCCATGCTGTCACTCAGCCGCTCTGAGATGGGAATAGTGTTTGGACTTTCTACCGTGATGTTTGCAACAGGGATGAATGTTGCACCTGTGCTGTACCGTCGCTTATCAACAGGGGCCATCCTGCTCATTTCCAGTATCACCGGAGCAGTAGGCTTAGCGCTTGCGTCCCAAGCACAAGGCTTTAGCTCCTTGGTTTTCGGGTATGGGATATTTTTTGGTTTAGCTGGTGGCGTTGCTTTTACAACAGCCCAGCAATTTGTCAATATGGTTCCCACTAAACGCCGAGGATTGGTGAATGGCTATATTGTCAGCCTATACCCTTTAGGTGCGATGATCGGTGCGCCATTACTTGGCTGGTCCGTCGCACAAGTAGGTCTACGTCAGACACTATTAAACCTAGCCGCTGTTGTGCTCGTCAGTGGGCTGATCGCAGCTTGTCTCACTGGTTTACATGGTCGAATTCCAAGGTCTGCTCCCACATTACAGACGGCTGATGATTTTCAGAAAAATGAACGTCCACCATTTTTGGGGATGAGTCACTGGGGCCTCTTTTTTAGAATCGCAATCGTGTTTTTTTTAGCCGCGTCTGCGGGTCTGATGGTGATGAGCCAGGCGGCTGGAATCGTGCAATCCTATGGTGGTGGCGCACTGTTTTCGGTCGGGGCGACTTCATTTATTACAGGCATGATCGCAAGCGCACGCATTACTGGCGGCTGGCTAATGGATCGTTTCACGCTAAGACAAGTAATGGGTGCGGCTCACGTATGGTCATTAGCTGGTGCGCTCATGCTCACCTTTTGGCCGTCTCCCTATACCGCACTCATTGCACTGGCCATGGTCGGTATGGGCTATGGTTTTGTATCGGGTTCCGCAGCAGGTGGTATTGCGATGCACTGGCCTGCGACACAGTTTGGACTTGTGACAAGCCGTCTCTACATCGGATGGTGTGTTGCTGCGATATGCCTGCCTTTTCTCGCAGGCTGGCTGTTTGATTTGACCAGTAGTTATCGCTCTTCTATCTGGATCGCAGCTGGCGTTAATGTCCTTGGCATTGCGCTGGCCACCCGCCTGCCGGATACACGAAAGGCGTTTGACCATTAACGACTTGGCGAAGGCGCAGAAAGGCCCTAAACCATACGTATGAAAACGCACATGAACTTGACGCTGAATAAATAATTCAGTTAAAGTTAAAATTCATAATAAACAATTGTTTATTATGTAACAATCCCGAGACCAATGTAAATTTCCTAGTCCAAGAACATTAACACTCTTAGGCTAAGGGTCAGCTATGAATGACGCACCGCGTCCATCACGCTGCGTTCGTTTATTCACTGCAGCAAAAATTTTTTGGAAATTAGCGTGACCCGAATACTGATGTCTAGATTCAAGGCATTTATATCGGCCGTTGCGTTAGGAGTTAGTTTTTGCTTCGCCAACAGCGCTGCTTGGGCGGCTTGTAGTGGTGATAGTGTCATCAGTACAAATGTCACTACGACTCAACAGAATTCGTCATGGCTGTGTAGCTTTACAGTTAGCGGTAGTGGTTCGATTTCGATCAGCAGTGACTACACCTATGGTATCGATAATACCTACGGCACAATCACAACACTAAACAATAGCGGCTCGATTTCGACTAGCGGTGTCAACGCCGTTGGTATCTTTACCGACACCGGCACCATCACAACACTAAACAATACCGGCTCGATTTCGACCCTCGGTGAAAACGCCTCTGGTATTAGAGTTGAACAAGGCACCATCACAACACTAACCAATGCTGGCTCGATTTCGACCAGCGGTCGCAACGCCTTTGGTATCTCCAGCGACCATAGCACCATCACATCACTAAACAATACCGGCTCGGTTTCGACTAGCGGTGAAAGCTCCTTAGGTATAGCTTTAAGCGGAGAAACAACAACACTAAACAATACCGGCTCAATTTCGACTAGCGGTGACAGCTCCTTAGGTATCGTTAACGACGGCGGCAATCTAACAACACTAAATAATACAGGCTCCATTTCGACATCAGGTCCTTACGCTGATGCTCTCATTAATACAGGAACAATAACAACAATAAACAATACCGGCTCGATTTCGGCCAGCGGTACTAACGCCTATGGTATTAATAACCAGAACACAATAACAACACTAAACAATCAACAAGGAAAATTAGGCAATATCCCGTTAACTTACACGGGTGTTTTGCCCGTCAATTACAACATCATCATTAATAGCACCAGTAATTACGGCCAGTTGTCACTTACTAATGCAAATGGCACGATGGTATTGGGCATTTCAAGTCTTTCAACAACGAGCGGTTCAATTATTGGTCAGACCCTTACCGGCGTACTATAAGGCTTGGGCAGTAATCTTTCCACCTACATTTCAAGCGGTCTGACTTCTTCAAATGGCTACACCTACTCGTTGACCCAACAAGGTAGCACCGGGACTTGGGACTTGACCATCACAGCCTGTAGCGTGTGTACTGGCAGCGGTGGTGGCAGTAGTAGCGGTAGTAGCAGCGGTGACAGTAGCAGCACCCCGACGCCGTCAAACATCCTGTCGGGCAGCAGTGTCGGTTTAAGCAGCATTGGCGTCACTGCAAATCCAATTATTGCGGGCGGCACCTTGGTACTAACCAAAGGTGATAGCTCAAGTGTATCAATCGTAATCACGAGCGCTGGCGGTACGATTCAGTCTCCAACCTCGGGGGCTGCCACGCTCTCTGGCGTGTTTTCTGGCGCGGGTGGTTTAACGTTCACGGGCACCGGCAGCACAACCTTGAGCGGTGTCAATACTTATAGTGGAGGCACGACGGTATCTGGGGGCACCTTGGTGGTGGCTGGCGCATCACCCACTGGTACAGGTGATGTTCTAGTCTCAGCACCCGCTACCGTGATGGGTACGGGCACGATCGCTGGCAACGTATTTGTCGCCGGCGTGTTTAAACCGGGTAATTCACCAGGGTACTTGTCTGTTGCTCAAAACGTCACACTCAAATCCGGTGGCATTTATCAACAAGATATCGCAGGCATGACGCAAGCCAATAGTGCCTCACCTGTGGGCGCGACAGGCTACTACTCGTTCTTGAATGTCGGTGGTCAACTGGTTATTAATTCGGGGGCGACTCTGTATCCGAAGCTTCAGAATCTTTTCCAAACCACTGAATCCGGCTATAGCAGTGCAGCTTATGTGCCGAGCCTAGGTAATACCTTCCGGATTGCTACCGCCGCAGGGGGTATCGCAGGTAAGTTCACTTCGATTAATCAACCCGCAGGCTTAGCGTCAGGTACACAGTTTTTGCCTTTCTATAACTACGGTGGCAGCAACAGCCTTGATTTAGCTGTCATACCAACGTCGTATGGTTCGACTTTAGCCAGCACAAGCACCAACACCCAATCGGTTGCAGCGGTACTGGATAAATTAAGTTCGGCTCAAATGGCAGGCACGGCCACTAGTTCGCAAACCAACCTCATTTATGGAATAGCAGTGCAAACTGTCGCCTCACTCGCAAGCTATGCCCAAGCACTCGCAGGTGAGATTTACGCGAATACCTTAGCGGTCATTCCTCAAACCAGTCAGCGGGTGCAGAGCGCTGCACTCGCACATCTCTCGGATACGGCCACACCTGCGGGTTTAGCTAATGCGAATGCGGGTAAGCCGATGAGTGCCACGAGCGTGACACCACAGAACCCATTGGGTCTGCCGGGCAGTCAATTCAGCACCAATCCAGCAGTCAATCCTGCTCGAGACGTCATTGCCCCAGCCAACAATAGCGTCTGGGGTGAGATCGCCTATCAGTATGGCAACCGATCATCTGATTCAAATGCGAGTGGGTTTAACAGCAATATGTATCAGGCGGTTTTCGGTGCAGATCTCTATCGTGAGAACAATATCAAAGCCGGTGCAGGTTTCTCCTTATCGACCACTAACGTGTCGATGAGCACAGGCTCAAGCACAGTCGGTCAAGGCTCGCTCTTTGTCTACGGCAAGCTACCGCTGATGCAAGACTATATGCTCGATGGCATGGCAAGCGTTGGCTTGAGCTCAACCGATGCATCACGCAGCGACCCGACCTCCAACAATAGCCTGAAAGCCAAAGGTGTCATGGGTAATGATGTTCTGGTCAGCGTAGGGCTAAGCCGACCTTTTGACGCCGACGACCTAACTATCACGCCTTACATCCGTGCAACTTGGCAGGTATTGAATCAGTCGTCGATTGACGAAGGCTCAGCGAGCGCCGCGGCGTTGCGTGTCAATAGCTATACAGGTAACGGTGGCCGAGGCGTGGTTGGATTAATCGTCGGATCTAAGAACAAAGACCCGATGGTGGATCCGTACACGTATAAGTTCAATGTTGGCGTCGGTGCGGATACTAATACGCTTATCAACCCGAGTCTCTCGGCTAATCTTGCGAGCTACGGCACGATGATTCAGGCCGCCAACGTAGGAAATACGTTTGTGCAGGCCGGTTTATACGGCACGATGAAATTTGCGGATAACGCTTATGCTTACGCGGGCATCACCGGCGAGGCCCGCAGCGGTCAGACATTAGGAGCTGTAAATATTGGATTGCGAATGGCTTTTTGATAGGATCACTCTGAGCATAGTCGGGTATTGCAGAGCCGCTGATCACAAATCAAACGGCAGGTCCATTACGCATGGGCAGCGAACAAAGGAAGCTAAGGCGAATCGACGAAAGGCTAAAGAGGCTCTTGCTCAACTGGGCAATCTTAATGGTGTCTAGTAGTTTTTTTATATTTTTAGTCACTACTCCCACATCAAAACATTAGGCAACTGTGGATCCAATTTCCTCAAAATTGTGTAACCCACGCCTGACAAACCACGAAATAAACCCAGATTGAAAGCCGTACCGCCAGCATTCCATGCGTAGTCACCTTGCTCGTGGCGATTCGCAATAATTTGTGCAAGCCGCTGATCAGACAAATGTAAAAGCGCGGGTTGGTTTAATAATTCACCAGCCTCGCCCAGAAACTCAATCGTACCCAGTGTGCCGCAACATAGCGTATCAACATGCTGGGGCCAATTAGCGGTCGTGTTTTGTACTGCATGATTGATGTCGCTAATGATTGTATATACCTTAGCTTTGTTAACACGACTACTTGCGGCACGTGCAATTCCAATACCTATTGCACCATGACACCATTGGCTAGGGAAAACGACTGCATCGGCAGTACGCAAATCAGGCCAATTAAATAGGTCTTTGTTATAACAACTATCTTCATATGCAATACATTCTTGCGCCGCCGCCTCAAACTCTTGGCGGTTACTAAGTGTTGCCAAACTTGATAACGCATAAGCGAATCCAGCAGCACCGTGCGAGAAACCCGTTAAAGGAGATTCACTTATCCCAAGTACTGCCCAACTACGCTTACCTGCTTCACCTAGCCGAGGTTGTCGCAGCAAATACTCACCACAAGCAATCGCTTTAGCCAATACTTCTTTTGACTGGGTTTTTCGAAAAAGCGCCAATAGCCCAAGAATGCCTCCAGCACTACCAGCAATCACATCTAGTGAACGATCAGCTGCGATCAATTCATCAGAGAATAGATTCGATACCGTCAGGGCGTCTTGCAATAAAAGCGGCTCAGCAAGCAACTCTGACGTAACTGTCAATGCGTAGACAACCGAGCCGAGCCCGCTTGCACCTCCAATCCCTAGCCCTCTGGCCCATCTGGGTGCGGACGGCTGTGCAATCTGCAGCCGCATTGCAGCAAGAGCCTTGAGCGCTAATTCACGACTGATTAAATCACCGGTAAAACGAGCGTGAGCGGCTAGAAATAATGCAATGCCGCTAGCACCGTTATAGAGGTCGGGGCCTAGCGTGACGAGCTGTCCTACATCTGAACCACCTAACCAATCAAGCCCAACCCAAGCAGCACTTTTATCTTTGATCGTGCTGTGTTGCGCGATAGTTGCGGCGATTCGTGTCGCTTCTGCTGCCAAAGACGTCGAGTCTAAACTTTGGGTCGATTGTTTAATCTTGCGCTTAAATAAATATTTGTCTTCTGCTGCAGTACTGGATTTTTTAACAAAGCTGGTACTGACCTTGATAATTTCAACTTGTTTCTGAATCTCTACTGTTGACCATTTGGTGAGGCGCTCGATTGCTCGCTCAAGCCCGGGCGTTGCGTATGTTTGGGTTTGATGGCCGGTGATAGCGCTAACCATATCCTCATCGCTGGGCGAAACAAAGTGCGGCACATTCAAATTTAATAAGGCTAGCCGTTCTGCCTCTTGTAACGGCCAAAGCAAGTCATCTTTCGCGTCCCAGTCAGCGAGCCGAGATAAAAACTCTGCTTGTGCACCCCACGTCACCCCATCGCCCATGTTGCGATGATCCTTGAGTCGTTGCAACAGCATGTAATAAAAACGGGTGTTTCGAATCACCTTGCGTACAGGAAGATTTTTAAAGGGATTAAGCATAGTCGTGACGCTCATCGCATCACGCTGTTTGAGTAAGAAATGCGAGTACTGCTCGAAGCCTTCAATGAAGGCAGGTAAATAATCACCTAGTTGCGCATAAAGCCCTTCGATGTGGGGAATGTTGGACGTCGAGGCTGAGTCATTGGGCACAAGCATCCAGCGCATGGCGTCTGTATTGATGTTTTTCCATACTCCAACGGGCGCACTGCTTTTAACCGCATTGAGCCCGCCCGCATCAAAAATATTATTATTGAAGCTTTTGGCGTATGACGGCAGCATCCCCACCATCAACACCGAGTTCATCACACTGCGGTTTGCATCAATTAAAGCGGCAGTTTCAGGGGTTTCTTGCTCTGCCTCAGGGGTGGATGCCTGCAAAATCATTTCGAGATCAATCGGAACTGGATGCGCTCCATGGGCTAGAATATTTTCATAATGCATATCACTGCTAGCAAACAAGTGAAACACGGCTAACCATGCACCCGAGCGACGATAAAACAGATCAATATCTTGTGCGGATTCACACGAGGTGTGCTCAATAAACTCGGTCCACCCATATTCATGGCTAGCAATGGCTTTGACGGGCTTGAGATCAATGGGTGACAAACTAGCGTTAAACGTTACGATCAGATCATGCCACGCAACATCCAAACGCAAATCTTTAGGTTTGTAGACAAGCTTGGTTTGATCCTCAAAGGTAAGGATCTGCACCGAATGACCGAAGTTATGTGGATCAGATAAACCGCCGCCAATCGCCTGCACTTTGACATCGGGCGCAGAGCGCGTGATGACTGACCTAATGTCTATGATGTCAGAATGCAGACGAGTAATTAGCTCCGCCGTCGTGTCAATCCATTGCCTGACGATCGTGGCCGTTAAGCGCAGTAGGACTGGCTTTTCTGCAAAGAGCGCCGCCAACTCAGTGGCCCTCAGATCCTCAACCATCCGATCGACTTGATCTGAACCTTCCGTGGCAGTTGATGCGGGCAATTTGCCATCTGGGCTATGTTTTTTTAAGATTGCCGCAAACTTGTTGTACAACAACGGGGCATATAGATCTGTGAGCAGTTTTAACAGCCCAGTACGTAAATCCAATCTGGCCGAATCATTAAACAAGACAAGCGCTTGTGGCTCTGTCTTGTCGATAACGTTGATTTCCGCGCGCTCCACCAACGCATAAAAGAGCTTCTCAAATGGCCGAGGTTCTGAACCATCAACAAAAAAAAGTTGACCGCTCCCAAAGTCACCAGTTAACGCTTGATACGTCCATTGAGCATCTACAAACCATGGGGGCTTCGGTGCATCTGGCGAATGTCTAACAGTAGCGAATCGGGATAAGACCTGATCAATAGAAAGCTTGTCACGACTGATACGTTTAAAAAATAAACCCCAATCTCCGCTTGACGCAGAGCGACACCATGCTGCAAGTCTTAATGCTGCACGATCCGTGCTGTCTTTCTGACCGATCAGTGGCTCGTAGTTAGGCCCGAGCAACTCGTCAATGGTTGCTGCGCTTGTAAGTATGCGTTGTAAATCAAAGGCCATGTATGTTTCCCTAGGGTGACTGTTGATGGTCGAGACCGAGCCGCATCTTTTACTTAAAAGTTAAAAGCAGACTATCAAAGGCTGAGTAACATACGCTTGACTTGATACTGCGCGACTAGCCCAAAGCGCTCCATCAGAGCGCGGCTCGCCTGATTATTAGATGCGGCTGTGCCCGATACGGTTTGGCATCCTTTTCTTTCTACGTATTTAAGTAGCGACTGTGCCAATTTATCAGCTGCGCCTGTTCCCCAGTAACTTCGCCTGACATATATGCTTTCTACGTAGCATTCTTCGTCAGAAATGAACAAGCTGCATTGACCTATTAACTCGTTGTTGTGACGCATAATCAAATTCGAACAGCTGGGAATCGACAATTGCTCGTTGATTCCCTCGGGGGTGATATCTGGGATGCCTGGTCGCTTTTTATAGGCTTCTCGATACAAGTGACATAACGCTGAGTTGATACCCTCATCACCACCAGCGTATTCTGTTACTGAAAAATTCAATTGATCTTGGCTATAGTCGCGCTTGATCTTACCCTGATAGTGAATCTGCAGATCTAAATGCGAAAAGCCCTGTGCAAGCCAAAACTCTTCATCCGCAGCAATCTCGCTTGTCAGCATCATCGGTTGCTTATCGAGAGAAATTATTATTTGTATTTTTGAATCGATTTTGAGTTTATTTGCTAGGTTTTTGATCAACGCTTGATGACGGTTAGTGAAACGATCTTCAACCAACATCCCGCCGTAGGGGTAGTACAAGATCGTACCGGTCTGAATACTTGCACATGCCTTGTAAATGTACATGCCACGTAATTCTGCGCCCAAGATCAGGGCAACCCCATCGCCCTCAAAGCTCTCACCATCATCAGGCAGCGCATCCGTTTTTACGGTTCTTTGTTCAAGGGCATCATAAAAGTGCCTAACCACCCCTTTATTTAAAGTCTTAGCGTCAACACAAACGTCTATCGCATCCTTCATAAACTGCCTTTAAAAAGCCACCCGAAGGTGGCTAGTACCCGAGTGGGTGTGGGATATCGGTTAGCAGAGGAACTGCTGGTCTAGGACAACTCTGCTCGAGTACATTGTCCAGCGCCCGTTAAGGTTGGCCCACCCTGCAGCAGCGCACAACCAGAAGCCTGCTCGAGTACATCATCAGAGACATCCATCACAGCAACTTCGTCAAGTTCAATATTCATAGCAGACTCCAATTAAGTGGTTTGTCGGTTAGCAGGGGCTAAACAGTGGGCTAACACGTATTAGTGCATTTTAAGAATGCATCTCATTTTTAAACTGGAATTTTAATCACTGTCAATAAAGAAATACTTTGTATATCCGTGTTGTTTAAACCTGCTGGCTCGCACTTAGAAACTTAGATACCTGAGCGACTACCTTGGGACTGAGGATGCCAAACGGCAGAGCTACGAGTGCCGCTTTCACCTCAGGCTGTAGAAGTTTTGAAGTCAATTACTCGCATTGAAGAATCACCATGGGTTTTCAATGGTCGTAGCAGACGAAAGGATCAGGTCAAAGTCGTGCGGCTTTTTAATTCTGGTTGCGGCTCACCGGAGCTAGTCGCTTACTGGCGCGTGCCATCAAGTAGGCATTCAAGCAGATATTCCACAGGCCGGCAAAAATCCTTGGAAACTCAAGCATTGCCAATGCGCATATCGTAAAAACCAGATTCCCGATATTCATCACGTGTGCACAAGCCCGATTAGGATTCTCTGCAATTTTTTCTTTCAACTTAGCAAACAGACTTTGAGGGCTCACCGCGCCAGGAGCAAGAGAACGTTCAGGGATCTGCACAAGTACCTGACCAACAATCAGGCATAGCGCCAGAAAGAGGTCATCGAGCCGCGCACGGGCTATACCTGACATCAGAAGATTCAGTGCCTTACCAATCGCCATCAGTGACGCAAACTCCCAGGGGTATTTCCAGAACTTCAAAGGATTGAGCAGACCCTGATGATCCTGTGGATCTGGCTCGCCCGGGTGTTTCACAGGATCTGCATAGACGATAAGCACGATACTCGAGAGCAGTCCGACAAGACCGACGCAGGCAATCCAGGGGTTGCCTGTCCGCATCGCAGTGGCAAGTCCCCCGACAGAGATCACCCACTCACGCGCATGCAAATCTTGTTCTATAAACAGCGGAGCAAATGTCATCGTCTGCGCGCCCGCCCAGAACATTGCGAGGTCCATTGGGATGCGCAACAGACCAAGAAGTTTGCCCGGATATCGCCGCAGCAAACCTGAAAGCCGACTTAAAAAGGAGTCTTGACATGTCATATTAAAATTTAGAAAATAAAAACCCTAGCAGGGATATGCTTTAAGATTGATAACTATCCAAACACGCTACAGAAAAGTATGCAGACTAAAGGTGATGTGCCCCAATTCGGCTGGTGTGGCCATCCAGAACAGGCTGTGCTGATGCAACAGGCGGGAGTCGACTATTTTGAGGGACAGCTTGCTCCGATGCAACTTGAGGATGATAGTGCCTTTGCAAATGCCAAAGCACAAATCAGAGACCTTGCTTTACCCGCGCGAGCATTCAATATGCTTTTCCCCGCTAGTTTAAAAATTGTTGGTCCTGAAAAAGATACACGACGTAACCGCAATTATTTTGATCGGGTCGC
>CAIPID010000203.1 GCA_903865015.1 uncultured beta proteobacterium
ATGTATTCGCCATGGATGCGGTTTTTCCAGAACGCGCGAACATCTCTTGGGTGATCGAAGGCTGGATAATTATTTCTTGATATCAACCACCATGCAAGTCGTGGTGGCTGTTGCATGAAGTTTTCCATCCGGCCCAATCAGACGACCCTCGGCGATAGCGATTGTTCTGCCAACCTGAATGGCACGACCAATAGCACGCACGCGACCAACTGTTGGAAGCAGGGCGCGCGTCATTTTGACGCTTAAATCAAGCGTGGTGTAGCCCTTGCCTGGGGGCAACATGGTGTGGATGGAGTTACCAACAGCGGCATCCATAATCGTGGCAAACCAGCCGCCATGCACAAACCCTTGGACATTTAAAACGCTTTCTGTCGGATTGCCCTGGACGACTGCATGTCCGGCAGACGCCTCCATGATCATGTAATTCATGGTTGTAGCCATATTGCCGTTAGGCAGGTCACCACGGATGACGGCTTGCATCACTTCTAAACCTGTTAAACCCGAGACTTTCTCCTGATTTAGGTGGCCAACCAGCCGGCCATTCGACATCGCGCCCAGTAGTTTTTCTTCTTCTGCAATCCAGGTGGCGAGCATGTTTTCTTGAGTCATTTTGTCTGTTTTTTGGTAGATGAACGGGGAATAATACGAAAGATTGAATAAAAGTAATATTTAGTATTCAATAAAGAACTAATTACTGCGACGCATTTTAGGGTTTTTTAGCCCTTTTTGATTAAAAAAGACCGTGTCATACATCGTATAATCTCTCTTTGCGCCCGGAGCTTTTTATGCGTTTAATTCAAACCGCGCTCACCTTCGACGATGTGTTGCTGGTGCCTGCATTTTCTCAGGTCTTGCCACGCGATACCTCGCTCGCGACTCGTCTGACCCGCAATATTTCCCTGAATATCCCCTTGGTATCCGCTGCGATGGATACCGTGACTGAGGCGCGTTTGGCAATTGCCATGGCCCAGGAAGGTGGTATCGGCATAATTCACAAGAACTTGACCGCTGACGAGCAGGCCCTGGAGGTCGCTCGCGTCAAACGTCATGAGTTCGGTATTGTGATCGATCCAATTACGGTCACGCCAAACATGAAAGTGCGCGACGTGATTGCGTTGCAGCGTAAGCATGGCATTTCAGGCTTGCCTGTTGTTGAGGGCGGCAAAGTCGTCGGTATCGTCACAAACCGAGATCTGCGGTTTGAGGATCGTCTTGACGCAGCAATCAAGACCGTCATGACCCCGCAAGATCGCTTGGTCACGATGAAAGAGGGCGCAACGCTTGCCGAGGCGCAGACGCTCATGCACAAGCATCGTCTCGAACGCGTGCTGATCGTCAATGACGCATTTCAGTTGTGCGGTCTGGCGACAGTTAAAGACATCGTTAAAAATACCGAGCATCCCGCCGCCTGTAAAGACAGCCACGGACAGTTGCTTGTCGGCGCAGCGGTTGGTGTGGGTGATGGTACAGAAGAACGCGTTGAAAAACTCGTCGCTGCAGGCGTTGATGTCATAGTCGTTGATACCGCTCACGGCCACTCTGCTGGCGTGATTGAGCGCGTGCGCTGGGTTAAAACGCATTATCCTAAAGTCGAAGTTATCGGTGGCAACATCGCGACTGCTGATGCTGCACGCGCATTACTCAACGCAGGCGCCGATGGTGTCAAGGTCGGCATTGGCCCCGGTTCTATCTGCACCACGCGCGTAGTTGCTGGTGTAGGTGTGCCTCAGATTACAGCGATTTCTGATGTCTCCAAAGCCCTCGAAGGTACCGGCGTGCCATTGATTGCCGATGGTGGTATCCGTTTTTCAGGCGATATTTCCAAAGCCATTGCTGCGGGTGCATCTACCTGCATGATGGGTGGAATGTTCGCCGGCACCGAAGAAGCGCCCGGTGAGGTTGTTTTGTTTCAGGGCCGTTCATATAAATCCTACCGCGGCATGGGTAGCCTGGGTGCGATGGCTGATGGATCTGCTGACCGTTACTTTCAGGATCCCGCAAACAACGCCGACAAACTCGTACCCGAAGGCATCGAAGGCCGCGTGCCTTACAAAGGTAGTGTCCTTGCCATCATCTATCAGTTAGTCGGTGGCGTGCGTGCCTCGATGGGCTACTGCGGCTGTGCGACGATCGAAGAAATG
>CAIPID010000204.1 GCA_903865015.1 uncultured beta proteobacterium
CTGCGCATCGCTCAGCGTATCGAGCCCCAGCGCGGACAAGCGCTGCGAAGACGCAGCCCCCAGACCCGACTCGCTCCAACTGCCCCAGGCCACTGCGCGCACCTCGCGACGGCCCTGCGCCCACGCCAGACGCGCCTGCGCCTCGAGCACCGCATTGGCGCCCGCGTAGTCCACCAGTCCCGCCGCCAGACTCGGCACACTCGCCGATATCGAGGAGTACAACACCACAAACTCCGGCGACTGACCTTGCAGCACCCGCTCGAGCACCGCATAGCCATCGACCTTGGGTGAGGCCACGGACCAGACATCGGCATACTCGCGCGACACGTACGAACGCGCGCCAACACCCACTCTGCCCGCGGCATGCACGACGCCACGCACAGAGCCATGACGATGCGTCACGCCCGCCACAAACTCCTCAAACTGCGCACTGTCCAACTCGCCCGCATACACCTCAACGATCACGCCCGCAGCACGCAACGCCTGCACAGCCTGCTCGCGCCCGTCGCGGGTCCCTTCTGCTCCCAGCGCACGCAACCCAGTCAGGGCCAATACTCTCACCCCACGTGTCACCAAATGGTTCGCCAGAGCAAGACCGAGTCCACCCAGACCACCCGTAATCAGAACCGGGCCGCGTCCCACGCGCGCAAGCGTTGCGCGCGCAGCTGACTGCGTACCCGCATCAATCTGCACAGGCACAAAAGAAAGTACTTCGCGCACGCCCGAATGCCAGCGCACACGCGCCACATCATCCTCCTGGCACAACTCACACGCAACAGACTGCGCCAGTTGCGCTACAGACGCCTCCACGGGCGCCTCCACTGATGCCTCCACAGGCGCCTCGACCACCAACATCTCGCGTGACCATACGCGCGCATACTCCGCAGCCAGCGAGGCGGCCACGCCGCCCGCAAACGCACCTGCCGCGCGCGGCTCCTCTGAGCCACGTAACACCAACAGGCGAACACCCAGGACGCTGCCAGCAATCGCGCGCCACACATCATGACGCACAGCTAAAGACGCATCCAGCCCGGCATCAACAACCGCCTCAAACTCCCCCAGCCGCGCGACCAACTCGCCAGCCTGCTCGGGCGCGAACAACCTCGCCCCTAAATGCTCGGCCAACCCGCCCCAGATCCCCTCGCCGATCAAAGCAATCGGCCCGGAAAACTGAGCCCTCGAAACATGCTCAGCCGCCACCCAGTGCGGCTGCAGCAGACCGGGATGACGTGAGACAACACCCGTAGCAGCACCCATAACGGCACCCGCCACAGCACCGATAGCAGCACCCGCCACTCGACCACTCGGCAAAATAGGATCAGTATCCACCCAGCAGCGCACGCGCTCAAAGGGATAGCCGGGTAAAGAAACCGGTGCGACTCTCTGACCCGCGCGCAATCCCGCCCAATCGACACCAAAACCACGGCACCATAACCGCGCAAGACGTCCAAGATCCTGAGTCTGCATCAGCATCTCGACGAATAGCTCACCAGCTTGTCCTCCAATCAAGTCTTGCAGATCACCCTCTACGGCCGAGCCTGTGATCAAGCCTGGCAAAGACGACTGACCCGCGGCAAAGGCCGCAAGCGTGCTTGCGACATCGGTCAGGCTTTCAGCCATGACGACAAGTCGTTTTTCGTGCTCTTGACGGCCATCCTGAAGCGTTGCCGCGACAGTAAAAGGATCCAGCTCCTGTGCTGATTGCACAAGATACTTAGCCATGCGATCCGCATGAACTATGAGCGCAGCATCGGTTCTAGCTGACAGCGGGAAAATTCCAATTGCCCCGGAAGGGAAGCTGTCTGAGGGTTCCTCAGCCTCCTGCACAATCATGTGGCAGTTCGTACCCGCAAACCCCAATGAATTCACAGCAGCACGGCGAATACGTCTGTGATCCTGAGACCACGAAACCGCTTGACGCGCCAGCGTGAAGGGTGTGTCTTCGAAATGAATATGTGGATTTGTGAATTCTGCGTGCAGTGTTTGCGGTATTTTTCCGTGCGCAAGAGATAGCAAAACCTTAATCAGTCCTGCGATACCTGCCGCAGCTGAGGCATGTCCGATATTAGATTTCACTGAGCCAAGAACAATAGAACCTTGTCCCTGAGTCATCTCAAGAGTGCTGTAGGCATCTGACAAAGCAGCGACCTCGATCGGATCACCCAAGGGTGTCCCTGTGCCATGCGCCTCAATATAGTCAATACTTGCTGCGTCAACACCCGCATCTTTCAATGCTGCTATGGCTAATTTGCGCTGAGATTCACGACTTGGAGCAGTGATTCCATTTGTTGCTCCATCCTGATTCACAGCAGAGCCTCTAATCACGCCCCATACTTTGTCACCATCACGCAGCGCGTCAGACAAACGCTTAAGCACGACGACGCCAGCACCTTCTGCAACCGTAATACCATCCGCATCCGCCCCAAAGGAACGGCAACGGCTTGAGGCCGAAAGCATCCCTGCACGGCTCATCATTCTGAAAGGTTTGTCTGTCAGAAATAGAGAAACACCGCCAGCCAGCATCAAATCAGCCTCGGAGCCACGCAACATCCGACATGCCTGATGAACAGCGACGAGCGAGGATGAACACGCCGTATCAACACTGATAGCGGGTCCTTTCAGATCCAACAAGTACGCAATACGAGAGGCCAGTATCGAGGAAGCATTGCCCAGTAAAAACTGCGCAGCATTCTTTTCAAAGGCGAGTTCTGAAGCGAGATCACCATACTCACTCGGTTGAACGCCGGCAATCACTCCGCACAGACTTCCCCTCAGGTCAGAGGGTTTAATACCCGCGTTTTCAATCGCTCTCCAGCACTGTTCGAGAAATAATCTCTGTTGAGGATCCATTGCCTGGGCCTCGCGAGGCGCGATACCAAAAAACAATGGGTCAAAAAACTCGATTCCGTCAAGAAAACCACCTGCTCGTTCAGTCGCATGACCAACCAGTCCGAGACGCGATGCGGACAAGGGCCCAACAGAATCCACACCTGCTTGTAAATTCGACCAGAATGCTTCGATATCGTCTGCACCTGGCAGACGAGCGGCAAGTCCTATTACGGCGATATCCTGTTCACGAACGCTCTCTTGAGACTGCGTGCGGTCAAGCGAAACGGGGGGCTGCCCAACAATTTTTAGCTTCGATAGCTTGGCAGGTTGAAAGGAAGAAGACTCGAGTTCAGGTAAAAGTGTTTTTAGATAGCTAGCGAGTAACTGAATGCTTGGGTAGTCAAACAAATCCGTCATTCGGACATTGACATTGAGCGTGCGATTTAATGCTTCAACGAGTTGGAGACCAATGAGTGAGTTCACGCCAA